>JAISHV010000104.1 GCA_031262495.1 Ruminococcus sp. | reverse complement strand
GTCAACGCATCTTCAGAAAACCCTTTCTGGAGAAAGGGTTTTCCGAACCTTTCCCAAAGACTTTTATTCTGGGCAGCTTGTCAACTTGTTAAAGGTGTTAAAGGTGTTTTGTTGTTCTGGCTTCTGTCCTCTCGCTTCTGTCCTCTGGTAGCAAAGACTTTTATTCTGGGCAACTGCTCAGCTAAAATAAAAATAAATCTTTTACGTTAACGCGGTGTGCATTTTATAAAAATTCCATCGTGAGTAAGGTTAGTTTTGATGAATATAGGAAAAGTTATCCAAATAATTGGAGCGGTTGTTGATATTCAATTTCCGCAAGAACATTTACCGAAGCTTCTTTCGGCTATTGAAATCGACTTTGACGGCAAAAAACTTGTTGTCGAAGTTGCTCAACACATCGGCGACGACGTTGTCCGCTGTATAGCTATGTCCTCAACGGACGGGCTTGTCCGCGGCACAGAAGCCCGTGACACCGGTTCCCCCATCACCGTCCCCGTCGGCAAAGAAACCCTCGGGCGTATCTTCAATCTCTTAGGTGAGCCTGTTGATGACGGCGAACCCGTTAACACAAAAGAGCGTTGGGCTATCCACCGCGAAGCCCCCTCTTACGAAGAACAAACCGCCTCAAGCGAAATCCTCGAAACCGGAATCAAGGTTATCGACCTTATCTGCCCCTATTTAAGAGGCGGAAAAATCGGTCTTTTCGGCGGCGCGGGTGTCGGCAAAACCGTACTTATTCAAGAGCTGATAAACAACGTAGCCAACCAGCACGGCGGTATCTCCGTCTTCACAGGCGTCGGCGAGCGCACCCGTGAGGGCAACGACCTCTACAACGAGATGAAAGAGTCGGGCGTTATCGACAAAACCGTCTTAGTTTACGGTCAGATGAACGAACCCCCCGGAGCAAGAATGAGAGTAGGTTTGTCGGGGCTCACAATGGCGGAATATTTCCGCGATGTTGAGGGTCAGGATGTGCTTCTCTTTATAGACAATATTTTCCGTTTCACACAGGCGGGGTCGGAGGTTTCGGCTCTGCTCGGGCGTATGCCCAGTGCGGTTGGATATCAGCCTACACTTGCCACCGAAATGGGTGCTTTACAGGAGCGTATTACATCAACATCAAAAGGTTCTATAACCTCTGTTCAGGCGGTTTATGTACCGGCGGATGACCTCACAGACCCCGCTCCGGCTACTACTTTCGCTCATCTTGATGCTTCAACTACGCTTTCACGAAGTATTTCATCACTCGGTATTTACCCGGCGGTTGACCCGCTTGCATCAAATTCACGTATTCTCTCACCCGAAATTGTCGGGCAAGAGCATTATGATACAGCCCGCAATGTTCAGAATATTTTACAGCGTTATACAGAACTTCAAGATATTATCGCCATAATGGGTATGGATGAACTCTCCGACGAGGATAAACTCACTGTATCAAGAGCAAGAAAAATCCAGCGTTTCCTTTCACAGCCTTTCTCTGTTGCAGAACAGTTTACGGGTATGGAGGGCAAATTCGTGCCGCTCAAAGAGACCATTCGCGGCTTTAAAGAAATCATTGACGGGCTTCACGACGATATACCCGAACAGGCATTCCTGTTTGCAGGGAATATTGATGATGTCACGGCGAAAGCGAAAAAACAGTAATGAGTGCTCTATTTTCGGTAAAAATAATTACGCCGGAGAAAACGTTTTTTGACGGCGAAACGCAAATGCTGATTGTCCGCTCATCAGACGGCGAACTCGGTATAATGGCAAACCACATCAGCTTGGTAACAAATCTGCCGTCATCGCCGCTGCGCCTTCAAAACGAGGACGGCACATGGCATACAGCGTCATTGTCGCAGGGACTCCTGAAAGTCGGCAATAACTCTGCTACAGTGTTAGCGGATGCAGTCGAGTGGGCTGAGGACATAGACTTTGCGTGGGCAAAACGCTCCGAGGAAGATGCCCGTACTCGCCTGAAAAACCACACCCGCGGCGAATATGAATACGAATTGGCAGAAATGAAACTACGACGTTCACTAAACAGACAATTTGTAGCCAAACAGATGTAAGGCGGGCAACCCGCCGGTTAATTCGCGATGGAAGTCTTTCATAATACTAAAGATGCTCACCGCGTAGAAGAATAACGAAAATAGACTACGAACGCCGCGTTTTAATTGAAAAACGCGGCGGTTTATATTTTTTCTTGTATGTTGCTTGAAGTGAATATACTAAACGGGTGAGTAAGACTAAATTAAGCAGCTTGGCAACTCCGCAGGGGGAGAGGGAGAGGGGGACGTGTCGCGCACTAAAAAGTGCGGGTGAGAGGGAGAGGGGGGCGCGTGTCGCCTGCCACCTTAAGAAGCGCCCCCCTCTCCCTCTTGCCCCTGACAAGTTCATGCAGACGTGACATTCACGACATTCATATAACATTCATCCGACATTCAAACGCGACATTCACAAATTTAAAGTTTTAGATTTTACAGTACAGTAGGGGCGGGCGCCCCCGCCCGCCCGCACATTCAAAAATACGTGAATTTAGGGTTAACACAAAATTATTATAATTTGTAGTTTTTCAACGAGAGTTTCGCGATTGAGAGTATGCGGGCGGGCGAGGGCGTCCGCCCCCGACAAACTCTGACCTCTTACTTCTAACTTCTGACTTCTGTTTTAGGCAAATTGATTAACCGAATTAATCAATTCCCCCGCTACAGAACTGAGTTCTTCGGACGCGGCGGCTGATTCTTCGGCGGCGGCGGTGTTTTTGTCGATTACATCTGAAATTTTTTCTACGTTGTGATGAATACCCTCAACTTCATGTTCTTGTTCTAAAGCGGATTCGCTTAGCTCAGATACTAAAGCGGAGATTGAAGCTATTTGTGACAATATGCTGTCCACAGACTCTTTTGTTTGACCGGCTACAACCATTCCGCTTGAGATTTTTTCACAAGATGAACTGATTTTTTTAGAAGTATCTTTTGAAGCCGCCGCACTGCGTACAGCAAGATTTCTGACTTCCGATGCTACAACGGCAAAGCCTTTGCCCGCCTCACCAGCACGTGCCGCCTCAACACTGGCGTTTAATGCCAAAATATTGGTCTGGAAAGCAATTTCTTCAATCGCTTTGATTGTTTTTACCATTTCCTGACTCATAATGTTTATTTCAGACATTGCCGAATACATTTGCGCAACGTCATTTTCGCATTTGTCAGCCTCACTTATAGCGTTTTTAATTACATCGGCAACCTTTCCGGTCATTTCTGCATTTTGTTTTGAAAAATCTTCAAGAGCGGCTGAAGAATTATTCAGATTATGTATAGAATCCGCCTGTAAGCTTGCGTTTTGGGCAATGTGAGATGAACTCTCCGCGAAAGTCTTTGCGCCGGCAGAAACGGATTCCGAGGCGGATTTAATCGTCGCAAGGGTTTGACCGAACATCGCAGTAAACCGGCTGAAACTCTCTTTAATTACCGCGAAGTCACCCGTATATTCTTGCCGGAGAGTGATATGGATATTCCCTTTTGACATTTCGTTAAGCCCGTTTGAAACCTCATCCAGATAGTTCTTAAATTGATTCAGCATAGACGAAACGTGTTTTAAGCCCTCGACAATCCCGCCCGCTTCATCGCTTGAAATATATCTGTCGTCAACTTTAATATGAAGATTACCCTTAGCTATCTCTGTTATAACATCATGCCCGTGTTTGAGACTGCGAACAATGCCGTATGATATTATTACACATAAAATAATAATCAGCAAAAGTGAAATAATAAGCACAATTAATAAATTCGTATCACGCGAACGCAGTGTCTGTGAACCCGCCTCGGTCATGCGGCTTGCATAATCAGCGGCATAAATTACAGTTTCGTCAATACAATTGCGGTGATTTTCATAAGCCTCAATTATATGTTCCATCGCGGCGTTTAGTGCGGCTTCATCATTCGCCTTATCAGCAGGGATAAGTTCGTTTAAAACAGTATTGAAAAATTCACTGCCGTAGTTATAGGCATCAATGACGAAAACATCGAAAATATCGGACTCCGGCTCCGGGAAAGCAGTCTGCCAATAGGTGTTCCGCTCGTCATAGAGAGCTTTAAGTTCTTTTATTGCGGCTGTAATTTCAGTTTCGGTCCCCTCATCTTCGGTATAGTACATCCTCAAAGCATACGCGTAGGATTCAATTATGTATTCAGGCGGCGGGAGAATATCCGCCGTCAGCTCGTTAGCTAATATAATATTTGTATATGTTTCTCCGCCGATTTCAGCTGATTCTGACAGTTTGCTCGACATTTGCCAAAACAGCAGCAGTGCTGCACAGCTGATTATTGTCAGCAGTGCCATTTTAAAGGTTATTTTCATTTCTCTACCCGATTTTACATTACAAGAAAAAAATAAAATCCTCAAGACACGCAAACATCATTGTTTGCATATGAGAATTTATAATGAAAGTGATTGATAGTTTTTGAGTTTATTTAACATTAAAACTGAACTTTTTATTATTATACTGTATAAACAATGAAATGTCAATAGATGAGTGATTAACAAATTGTATATACTCTATGGACAAAATGTTTTATTCTGAATTTGAATATTGTTGTAAAATTTCAGTGAAACTTTATAAAATCGCCTTGATTTTTTCAGATAAATAATGTATAATTAATTTGGTATAATTTAATCAGAAACTTTCGTTTTTACAAATTTTTTTAATGGAGTAAAAAATGCTTGAAAAGGCTTTAAAAAACAGCAGTAAATCATTTGATTTTAAGGATATGACAAAACAGCTTGAGATGGATTTTTCACGTCTTCAACAGGAGATAGCGGAGAAAAAGCTCCCTGTGATTATTTTGCTTGAGGGTTGGGGCGCATCGGGCAAAGGTGCTGTCGCCGGTGAAATGATAAAAATGCTTGACCCGCGTTTTTTCCGCGTTTATACGACAGCCGCGCCGAGTGACACCGAAAAAAGATTTCCTATGATGAAACGCCACTGGGAGAAAATCCCCGAAAAAGGCAAAATCACAATCCTTGACCGCTCATGGTATCAGGATTTAGCTATTGCAAAAATGGAGAGCGGGATTTCTGACGCAGAATATAAACGCCGCATTACTGCTGTGAATACGTTTGAACGCCAGCTTAATGACGACGGATATCTTATTATTAAATTTTTCCTGCATATTTCAAAAGATGAACAAAAAAAGCGGTTCGGCAAACTCCGTGAAGATGATGCGACAAGATGGCGCGTAACCGAGACAGATAAAAAGCGTAATAAGAATTACTCGGAGTATTTCAAGCAATTTGATAATATGCTTGAAAAAACCAATACACCCTACGCGCAATGGCGCATTATCGACACATCCGACCGCAAATTCACGCGCTTTCAGGTTTATAATACGCTCGTGAGTCAAATAACCAATGCTCTGAATATCGAACACCGTTCATTTGCACCTGAGGCGGACAATTTCACGGATTTTAAACTTTCGTCAGTTGATTTGTCGGGGAAGACACTCACCCGCGATAAATACGAAAGTAAACTTAAATCTTTGCAAAAAGATTTAGCGCGAATTCATTCAAAACTTTATAACAGTAAAATCCCGGTGGTAATTCTGTTCGAGGGATGGGATGCCGCCGGCAAGGGAGGCGCGATAAAACGTCTTGCCGCCACACTTGACCCCCGCGGATATGAGGCTGTACCCATAGCCGCGCCGGAGCTTCACGAATTTAACAGACACTACCTGTGGCGGTTTTGGGGGCATCTCCCGAAGACAGGACACATCACAATCTTTGACCGTACATGGTACGGGCGCGTAATGGTCGAACCGATTGAGGGGATTACGCCTCGTGAACGTGCAGAGCAGGCTTATAATGAAATTAATGAGTTTGAGCGTGAACTTACCGATTCGGGTGTCGTAATTATAAAATTCTGGCTCCAAATTGACAAAGACGAACAACTGCGGCGTTTTAAAGAGCGTGAGAACGACCCCTTTAAGAAGTGGAAAATCACAAGCGAAGATTGGCGCAACCGCGAAAAATGGGATGAATACGAACCCCTTATTGAACGTATGATAGGACTTACGTCAACCGCTGCCGCGCCGTGGAATGTTATTGAAGCCAATGATAAACTCTTTGCGCGTATAAAAGTGCTCAAAACCGTTGAAGACCGTTTGGATGAAGCAATTTCCCAAAAGGCAAAAGCCGACAAGAAGAAGTCGGAGAAAAAATAGGTAAATAATGAATAACGACAACCGCGACGACGGGCAGGTAACAGAAAACGGCACTCCCTTAAAAGCGGCAGAAGAAGCCCTCCAAACAGAAACAACAATACCCGAAACCGCGCCGCTGCCTGAAAACAAAGAAAACGCTGAAATGGCAGAATCCGAAAAATTCCCCGATCCCACCATCACAGCAAACCCCATGACGGACGACGACGTAATCGGTATGGTGAATGAGAATGCCCCCGCGAGAACAAAAGCGAAACAACAGGAAATGTTCACGCCTTTATCGTTTGAGACAGGACGTATTACTGCCGAAGATGTTCGGAATGAATATTTAAAGCAATTGGCGCAAGACGAATCTGCTTTCTTTAAACCAGAAATATCCGAAATGTCTGTCCCCCTTTACGGAAATAACGGCAGCACGAAGACCCCGCCCGATAAAATCAGACGTATTTCAAACGGCAAGCTTGTCGCTTTGTTAGTGTTTTTCCTGTTGACAGCACTGCTTCTGATGATTTCGTTTTTCTATTTGTCGGGGCGCGAGGGTGCGGGTGAAGATTTTTTCGATAATTCATCCGATATAGCTGTTACGGATAATAATGCCGAAAACCGTGTAAATATTACGCTTGAACAAGTGGAGCGCCCGGAATTCCCAGACGAGAATTATATTGACAGACAAAGCGGGAAGTTTTCTACAACAGGAATCATTGAATATGTATTGCCGAGTACTGTTATAATAAAAGTATTCGGTGAGAGCGCGATTTCGCCTGAGGGTTACGGCTCGGGTGTAATTATGTCTGCAAACGGGTATATTATTACAAATGCCCATGTGGTTGACGGCGGCAAACAATTTGCCGTTCAGCTTTATGACGGCACAACATATGAAGCAGAGGTAATCGGCTCAGACAGTGCGGCAGATATCGCCGTAGTGAGGATTGATGCAGAGGGCTTGACACCCGCTTCATTCGGAAAAACCGAAGACGTAAAACAAGGCGAACAAGTTGCCGTGATAGCGTCGTCGGGCATTGAACTAAACGACAGTGTTACTTTCGGGTATGTATCAAATACAGCGCGTTCATTTGCGGGTTCATCCGGGTATGATAATAATTACTTACAGATTGATGCCGCCGTAAACCCGGGTAATTCAGGCGGACCTGTCGTGAATATGTACGGGCAGGTTGTAGGTATTGTTTCATCAAAATATATCGGAAATTATACGAATAGTGCACCGCTTGTATTTGAGTCGATAGGTTTTGCCATTCAAATAGACCATGCGGCAGAGACGGCTTTATCGCTTATAGAAAACGGATTCGGCGATAAAAATGTAAGGCTTGGTATTCAGTATTATATTATTGATAATTATGATGCGGAAAACTACGGTTTAGCATCAGGCTTGATGGTTGAAACCCTTGACCCGGATTGTGATATTTATTATTCGGGTATTAAATATGAGGATATCATCACAAAGATTAACGGCAAATCTGTTTTAACCGTAGATTCAATAAATAAATCCCTCGAAGGATATAAACCCGGCGATACGGTAACAATAACCTATGTAAGACTCGATGTAACCGGGAAACTCACAGAATACGAAACCTCCTGTAAACTAATGCCGCTGACGGATTATCCGTCGAATGAGAGCTATAATGGGGCAATTCCCTTATAGAGTACAGAATACAGAATACAGAATACAGATGAATGTCCGTTTGAATGTCGTATGAATGTCAATATGAATGTCTGTGAATGTCCGTTTGAATGTCGGATGGATGTCGTATAATTGTCAATATGAATGTCGTGAATGTCCGTTTGCATGAACTTGTCAGGGGTAAGGGGGAAGGGGGCGGCTATTTGAGGTGGCAGGCGTGACGCCGCCCCCTTCCCCCTCACCCCCGACACCCCCCTCCCCCATCCCCCTGCGCAACTGCTCGCCTGTCTATTAGCGATTTTGAACTTTTCGTTTATCGGCTACAAGCTCAAAATTGATATTTTGTAGGGGCGGGCGCCCTCGCCCGCCCGCACATTCTAAAAACGCTGTGCGGTTTACTGATAAACACGACATTCATAATCTGTCCTCTGTAGTTGCGTAGCAACTACGCTTCTCAGCCTCTGTCTTCTGTTCTGTCCTCTCGCCTCTGTCCTCTGTGTTGCGCCGCCCTTGCAGCATTGCTGCGCCGCCCGCACATTTTAATACGCCGAATTTAATATTAAACGAAATTTAAATAAAAGGAGACCGCACAATGCCTGATTTTTTCAAAGACATAGGTCAAATCAAATATGAGGGGAAAACCTCAACTAATCCGCTGTCATTCAAATACTATGACCCGGACCGCACTGTCATGGGCAAACCCATGCGTGAACAGCTTAAATTTGCCCTCTCTTGGTGGCACACTTTAGGCGGCGACGGCACTGATATGTTCGGTGTCGGTACTGCCGATAAAAAATGGGGCGGCTCTGACCCTATGTCTACCGACAAAGGTAAAGTTGCGGCGGCTTTTGAACTGATGGAGAAACTCTCCGTTGACTATTACTGCTTCCACGACCGCGACCTTGCGCCTGAATGTCCTACCCTCTCAGAATCAAATGAAAAACTTGACATTATAGTTGATATGTGTAAAGACTATCAGAACAAAACAGGCAAAAAACTCCTCTGGGGCACAGCGAAATGCTTCGACCACCCCCGCTATATGCACGGCGCAGGTACTGCACCCTCAGCAGACGTCTTCTGTTATGCCGCCGCTCAGATTAAAAAAGCCCTCGAATCCACCGTGAAACTCGGCGGCAACGGCTATGTATTCTGGGGCGGACGTGAGGGTTATGAAACGCTTCTTAATACAAATATGTCGCTTGAACTCGACAACATGGCGCGCCTTATGCGTATGATTGTTGACTACGGGCGTTCTATCGGCTTCACAGGGGATTTTTATATTGAACCCAAACCCAAAGAACCCACAAAACACCAATACGACTTTGATACAGCCACAGTGTTAGCGTTCTTGCGCAAATATAACTTAGACAAAGATTTCAAAATGAATATCGAAGCCAATCATGCAACTTTAGCGACACATACATTTCAGCATGAAATCCGCGTTGCGCGTGATAACGGCGTGTTCGGCTCTATTGATGCAAATCAGGGAGATATGCTTCTCGGTTGGGACACAGACCAATTCCCGACCAATGTCTATGATGCTACGTGGTGTATGTACGAAGTCATAAAGGCGGGCGGATTCACGAACGGCGGTTTGAATTTCGACTCAAAGGCGCGCCGCGGGAGTTTCACCCCGGAAGACATCTTCTACAGCTATATCGCGGGTATGGACACGTTTGCCCTCGGTTTAATCAATGCCGAAAAGCTTATCGAAGACGGGCGTATTGATAAATTCGTCAGTGACCGCTATGTTTCGTGGAACACCGGCATCGGTGCTGACATCATAGCCGGAAAAATGACTCTTTCTGATATTGAAAAATATGCTCTCCAAAAAGGCGAAGTAATGGACAGCCTCACAAGCGGCAGACAGGAATTGCTTGAGGGTATTGTTAATAATGTATTGTTTTCTTAAGAGGTTTTACAATGTACGTAATCGGCATTGACTGCGGCACAAGCGGCACGAAAACGGTTTTATTCGACCGTCAGGGCAACACAATTGCCGCCGAAACGATTGAATACCCTTTATATCAGCCTCAAAACGGTTACGCGGAGCAAGACCCGCGTGACTGGGCTAATGCTATGATACTCACCGTCAAAGCGGTTGTAACAAGAAGCGGCGTAAATAAATCCGACATAAAAGCCATCGGCATTTCCGGGCAGATGCACGGGCTTGTTATGCTTGACGCTAACGGCGAGGTATTGCGGAAATCCATTATTTGGTGTGACCAGCGTACCGAAAAAGAGGTTGAGCAGTTAAACCGAATTGTCGGGCGTGAAAAACTTGTGAAGATTACCGCGAACCCGGCTTTGACGGGTTGGACGGCGGCTAAAATCCTTTGGGTTAAAAACAATGAACCCGAAATCTTTGAAAAAACTAAGCATATTTTGTTGCCCAAAGACTACTTGCGCTATGTCCTCACAGGGGAATTCGCGACAGAGGTGTCTGATGCGTCGGGTATGCAGCTCCTTGACGTACCGAACCGATGCTTTTCTGATGAAATAATTTCCCTTTTGGGGCTTGATAAATCCACTCTGCCGAAAGTCTATGAGTCGGCTGATGTTACAGGCACTCTGTCCCCGAAAATTGCCGTAGAACTGGGGCTTTCGCCCGAAACAATTATAGTCGGCGGCGCGGGTGATAATGCGGCGGCGGCAGTAGGCACAGGGGTTGTCGAAGACGGCAAAGCTTTCACGACAATAGGTTCATCAGGCGTGGTATTTGCCCACACGAAAAAAGCTGAAATTGACCCTCGCGGGCGTGTTCATACCTGTTGTGCGGCTGTACCGAATGAATGGCACGTAATGGGTGTTACGCAGGGGGCAGGGCTGTCACTCAAGTGGTTTCGCGACAATTTCTGTCAAGCTGAAAAAGAAACCGCGAAACTCATGGGCGTTGATGAATATATGCTGATGGACAAAGAAGCCGAAAGGGTAAAAATCGGCTCAAACCGTCTGCTGTATTTGCCTTACTTAATGGGAGAGCGCACCCCGCACCTTGACCCCAATGCAAGAGGTGTATTCTTCGGCTTGTCGGCAATCCACACCAAAGCGGATATGCTCAGAGCAGTAATGGAGGGTGTAGCTTATTCGCTTCGTGATTGCGCCGAAGTATTCCGTGAAATGGGAATAAACACATCCGATATGGCGGCGTGCGGAGGCGGCGGTACATCAAAGCTGTGGCGGCAGATGCTGGCGGATTTATATAACTGTAAAGTCAAGACGGTAAAGAGCAAACAAGGTCCGGCACTGGGTGCGGCAATTTTAGCAATGGTCGGAGCAGGTTTTTATAAATCAGTCGGTGAAGCTTGCCGCGAAATTATTAAGACCGATAAAATATGCGAACCAATCCACGAAGAAACAGCCGTTTATGAGAAATTCTATAAACTCTATACAAAGATTTACCCGTCATTAAAAGGACATTTTGCGGAAATGGCAACACTATAATTTTTGTAATTTCTGCAAAAATACTTAATTTTCAGTAAAAAATCGCACAATTAAATTGCGCGAAAATTTTAAAATATTAAAAAAGGAAATGAAAAAATGAAGCTGTTTATTGATACCGCGAATGTGGATGACATTCGCGAAGCAAACGACCTCGGCGTTATCTGCGGTGTAACCACAAATCCGTCGCTTATCGCAAAAGAGGGCAGAAACTTTGAAGAGGTTGTAAAAGAGATTACGACAATCGTTGACGGACCTATTTCAGCGGAGGTTATTTCACTTGTCGCCGATGAAATGATTGAAGAGGCTATACCTTTAGCGAAAATTCACCCGAATATCGTTATAAAGCTCCCGATGACGGCAGATGGACTTAAAGCCTGTAAAAAACTCACCGCTATGGGGATTAAAACGAATGTAACGCTGATTTTCTCGGCGGCTCAGGCGTTACTTGCGGCTAAAGCGGGCGCAACATTCGTATCGCCTTTCCTCGGGCGTTTAGATGACGTAGGACAAGAGGGCATGAACCTTATAATGGAAATCGTAGAAATTTTCCGTGTACAGGGTATTAAGAGTGAAATAATTGCCGCCTCAATCCGCAACCCGATTCACGTTACAACAGCGGCACGCCTCGGTTGTCACATTGCGACAATCCCCATGAACGTAATTAAACAAATGATGAAACACCCTCTTACAGATAATGGAATTGAGAGATTCCTTAAAGACTGGGAAGGGTTTTCAAAGAGGTAAGAGGTTAGAGGCAAGAGGTTAGACAAAAAACGCCGCGTTTTCGCTGAAAACGCGGCGTTCATAATTCTAACTTCTAACCTCTTACGTCTAACCTCTATGTTGTTATCTCTTCGAGAACTGCGGAGCACGTCTTGCGGCTTTGAGACCGTATTTTTTACGTTCTTTCATTCTCGGGTCACGTGTTAAGAAGCCTGCTTTTTTGAGGTCGCTTCTTAAATTTGCATCAAATTTTAGGAGAGCACGTGAAACGCCGTGACGGATAGCACCCGCCTGACCTGTAACACCGCCGCCCTGAACACTTACGACAATATCAAATTGCCCGTCTTTGCCTGTGAGTACAAGCGGCTGACGTACAATAAGTTTGAGTGTTTCGAGACCGAAATAGTCGTCGAAATCGCGGTTGTTTATTGTGATTTTACCAGAGCCTGCATAAAGTCTTACGCGGGCAACGGAGCTTTTTCTTCTGCCCGTTCCGTAGAAAAAAGGCTGAGCTGATTCGTACATTGATAAAAATCCCCCTTATATTTCCATCTGTTCGGGCTTTTGAGCCGAATTTTCGTGGTTTTCTCCTGCATAAACGCGGAGGCGAGTAAGAGATTTTCTGCCGACTGTGTTATGCGGTAACATCCCGCCTACAGCGAGCATCATAGCTCTTTCGGGGTTATTTTTCATCATATCGGAATATTTAACGGTTTTAAGTCCGCCTATCCAACCTGAGTGATACTGATAAACCTTTTGTTCAAGCTTTTTGCCTGTTAAAACTGCTTTACCGGCATTAATAATGACAACATGGTCGCCGCAGTCTGCATGAGGCGCAAACGTGGGTTTGTTTTTGCCGCGTAAAACGGTTGCCGCTGCCGCTGCAACTCTGCCGAGAGGCTTACCTGCCGCGTCAATCACATACCATTTGCGTGTTATATCGCCCGCTTTGGGCATATATGTGGACATTGCATATTCTCCTTACTTTGTATTATCTTGTTTAAGCACGATTAACATTATATCATAAAGAAAAAAGGGTGTCAAGCCCTTTTTTAAAATTTTTATAAAAAATATACGGTTTTCTCTGTGTTTCTCTGCGTTTTGCTGTAATTCTCTTTAATTCACGAGAATCATTTTAAATTTTTCAGGATTACCAGCCTAAGAAATCTTCAGCCCAATCAGACACATCAGACCAATCATCCAATCCGCCGCCGAAGAAAAATAGGGACTCAACGGTTTCTCCGCCTGTGAGCGTAATAAATATATTGCCGATAACGAAAACAATAAGCAATATAACAGCTGAGGCGAAAAACGCTTTATTCTCATCAAGTTTAAAGAGCGGAGCGAGCATTTTGAACATCAAAGCAAGCGTAAATATTACTCCCGCCGCTAAAATAATTACACCGACTTCCGATAAGAATAAGTTTAGTACATCGAAGATAATGAGCGTAACCGCCGCCGGAGCTAAAACCGTCTGAACGGCGTTGAAAATTTTGAAGATGCCCTTTGCCGAAAGCTCCGCTTCGCCTTTGAAGATTTTCCCCGTGAGCAGAACCACGCCGGAGAAAATTATGTTAGCGGCTAACACAAAGACGATAGCTAAAATAATCCTTAACCACCAAGCTTTAGCCGCAAGTCCCGGTAAAAGCATAACAAGCAGCTGCGGGAGTGTCGCGGCGCGCTCCATTATATCGTAATTTCCCAATTCTAATGCTAAGATAACAACACCGATAAATTGTAATGCGAAGAAAATAATACTTTCGGTTGTCCCGAAAAAGCGTTTGCCGAGTGCTGTTGCCGGTGATTTTATAAGTTCAATTATGAAATTCTTTGAATCTTCAACATCAATAGGTTTTATGTCGATAGCCTTAGCGATATCAGCAACAGTATTACTTGCCGGTGCGGAAGATTTTTGAGCGTTTCCTCCGGGCGGGGTGTAGCCTTGTGAGCCTTGTGAGCCTTGTGAAGGCTGTGTATTACTCGTTCCTTGTTTCGGGGGCGGCGTATACGCGCCCGGCTGCGGCGGTATGAATCCTTGCGGCTTGTTATTTTGATTATTATCGTCCATTTTAATTCCTTTCTTATTTGTATTATACAGTTATTAAAACGTTTAAGTTTTTATTAATTTAATTTTATCACAAAATTTTCACAATGTCAAGATTTTTATTAAAATTTAATTAAAAAATCGGGATAAAAAATTGAATTTACACAAAGTAAAAACAAGTAACATTTTGTCGAATTATAGAATAATATAAAATAAGAAATTACTGATAAAAATGTTTAATTTTTAAATTACGGGCAACAATATAATCAGTAAATTTTTTCGGAGGATTAAGATGTCTTTGATAAACGAAAATGAAAATGTTCGCCGCGGCGATATATATTATGCTGATTTGAGTCCTGTAGTAGGTTCTGAACAAGGCGGTATGCGCCCTGTTTTGATTATACAAAATGACACGGGCAACAAATATTCCCCGACAGTCATAGCGGCGGCAATAACCTCTCAAAAAACAAAAACAAATCTTCCGACTCATATCCCCCTTGCGTCCGACTGCGGTCTCGCTAAAGACAGCATCGTTTTGGCTGAACAAGTCAGAACCTTAGATAAACACCGCTTAAAAGAAAAAATAGGTACTCTCCCCTCCGCCGCAATGACAGACGTGAACCGCGCACTCTCTGTAAGCTTTGGATTAACTACATAGCCGCACAGAGGACAGAATACAGAGTACAGAATACAGAATACAGAGTACAGAGCGACAATTTCTCTTAAACAAGGATAAAACTAAAATCTCATTACCAACTTTACGGTAGTAATGAGATTTTTTAATTATCTAAATTTAAGCTGCTAAGTCGCTCTGTCCTCTGTCTTTTGTGTTATAGTTCAGAACGTATTCTAAGCCTTTGTCTGTTTTTGAGTTTATCAGTTGGTCTTCTACTATATCTGCTTTGCCTTCTTTGTAGACTTGCTCTAATGTTTTGGTGTCGATAATTAATTCATCTGACGTTTCATAGCCTAATTGTCTTCGGAATTCATTTGTTATGAGCATTGTTTTTGCATCTAATACGCCTGTAATTTCAATACCTAAATCCATACTGTATGCCGAAGCCAAAAGCTGTTGATAGGCTTTTATTCTGACAATGGGCGAATCTTCTGTGATGGGCGTAATTCTGTCGCTTAGCTCATAAACCTCACCCTGTTCATACGCTAAAACGAGTTCCGGCATATCCACATCGGGTATATAGGGTTTTCCGTGGGTTCTGCCGTAATTCGGCACTACCGTGTGGTGACTTGTTATTGTTAAGACATGATAATTATGCATATCCGGGTTCGACTGAACAACCCCTTTGCCGTAGGTCGGTGTGCCGACTTGAATACCGCCGATATTTTTAATTACAGCGGTCATCATATCGCCGCAAGAAGCAGTATTTTCGTTTGTCAAAACAAACAGTGTGCCATCAAATTTCTTACCTGCGCCTTTATATACACCGTCTGAAAAAATGTCAATGCGTTCATATTTGCTCTCATATGAATAGAGCGGCATATCTTTGGGCGTTAAAACCGACAGCATGGCATCAAGCACATTGACAAATCCGCCGCCGTTATCCCTTAAGTCAATCACCAATTTCGTTATTGTCGGGTCAGAGGCTGCTTCATCATAAAAACGCTCAAAGTCTTCAGCATCTGACATTTCTTCAAATGCCTTAAAGGTTATCACATATGTATCGTCAAAACGTTCTGATCGAACCGTTCCGCCTGTGAAATTAACACGTGTAACGGGTATTTCTAAAATTTCATCGCTCCCGCGCAATACAGTGATATTCACAGTTGAATTTGCATCGCCTCTTGTAGAGGGCATATCGGGATTATTCAGATCAAAAGGTACTCCGTCAACCGCGATAATCATATCGCCTTTTTGAATACCGGCGAGTTCTGCCCCGCTTCCGGGCATAACAATAGCTGCTTGAATGAAGCTTCGTGCCTGATTGACTTGAATACCCAGCCCCACGCTTGTATCTGCCTGTCCGGAGAAAAACTCCTCAGCGGTTCGGTATGCGGAAAAAATATCTGTCACAGATATCATCGCTTTGGTGATTTTATCAAACTGAGCGGCGTCTGCGTTTACGATATTTTCAATTGCATTGAGTTTTATTTCCAAATTTCCATCATTGCCGGAAAATTTAATCTTTTCTTTTTCATCTGAAAAATCTTCTTTAAGCTTCTTTATTTCGCTTAAGAAAAGTTCATAGAAATCTTCATCGCTGTCTATCAGTGCGTTTATGCCGTCGTAGAAGTTCTGCATAATATCTTCTGTCTCCCAATAATCAGGGTAATAGTAGACAACAGCTTCTGACATTTCCTCGAGCAACTGGTAATTTGTATAAGTTTCTTTGGCTATGTCCGACTGAGAGTAGGTTTCCATATATTCGCTGTAGCTGTCGGCATTTACGGGAACAGCGATTGTCAAAGCTAATACTGCAACGATAAAAGAAGATAAAATTTTTTTAAATTTCATAGGTTTATCAGCTCCTCATGATTTAATTTATTTGATTATATCATAAATTTATAAAAATTTCAACCGTTTTTTTAAAATTTAAACACTTGACGTTTGGTAAAATAAGTGTTATAATAAATTTGAAATATTTTTTAAAGGAAAAATTATGCCTGAAACTACTGATAACTTTTTTGACTGCCCCGGTGTAATTAATATAGGTGCTTTGCCGCCGAATGTACCTTTTTCGGCTCAGGCTGTGATTTATTGCCCGTCGCCTTGTACTGTAACGGATACTGCCGATATTAAAATTACGCCTAAAAAGCTTTCAAAGGGATTTAACACCCTTGAATTTACGGTTTCGCCTTTGAGAGACGGGACGCTCATATATCAGACGGTTGAATTTTCACTCTCGCCCAAAAGGGTTATGCATATCACAGCACTGTCAAGGGACTCTGATACTAACCCGAAAAGCCTTCTCTATACCGCTACAGGTTCATTTGATGAAAAATTAGTGTATGCGCGTTTGTCGGGGGATGATACATTTAAAACGCGTACCTCCGTACCCGGAGAAATTATCTTAGAACGCGGAACGCATTTCCCCGTCCCCGGTAAATTCACCGCTGAAATTAATACAAGCCTTGACCTTGATGCCTATGTATTTTTGCATGACGGCAGCGGGAAGATTGTTGACATACAAAATTTTGTATATTTCGGGAACGACACGTCCGCCTGCGGGAGCATTTCCTATCTTCATTCCCCGGAGCGGCGCGCTGTGTTCTGTGATTTGGATAAATTGCCTGTGGGAATAAATCAGATAGATTTTATTTGGTCTTTTTATGCAAATAATAAATTTGATGATCTTGAACATCCCGAAATGATTATTAAAACCAATAAAGACTTAATAAAAATCCCGCTGGATATAAAATCCTTCGCGGACGTAAAGACGGCGGCTGTTTTTGAGATTACACGCGGCGTGGGATTTACTTTAACGCCGATTTTGATGCCGTTTCGCCGCGACCTTTCCGAACTCTGCCGTAACTATGGGTTAAATATCGAATGAATGTAGAAATTTTTTCAGACGGAAGCTGTTCCGGAAACCCCGGTCCGGGCGGTTGGGGAACAATTCTCCGCGCAAAGGGCATCGAAAAGGAACTCTCAGGCGGCGAAATCCTCACCACAAACAACAAAATGGAACTCACCGCCGTTATAAAAGGGCTTGAAGCCCTGAAATACCCTTGTGATGTCACTATCACGACAGATTCAAAATATGTCATAGACGGTATTACAAAAAACTGGGCACAGTCGTGGAAACGCCGCGGCTGGAAGAAGTCCGACGGCAAACCCGCCGCAAACCCCGAACTCTGGGACAGGCTTTTATCGCTCTGTGAAATCCACAACGTGAGTTTCAACTGGATTAAAGGTCATAACGGACACCCCGAAAACGAACGCTGTGACCGCTTAGCCGTACTTCAAACTGATTTATATAAAGCCGGCGACTGATACTAATATGCAATAAAAAAATGAAATGATGTGCGGGCGGGCGGGGCGCCCGCCCCTACTACCCAGCACCAATTAAAACTTTACACATTAACTATTGCATAATTGAGCTGAATCGCTTTTAAACAACTGTCACAGTTTCAAACACGGGATGAGAAAGTGTAAAGTTTTAGTTGGGACAAGGCACTACAAATTGTACTTAATTTTTTTAGTCTGTAGGGGCGACCGCCCTCGGTCGCCCGTTGTTTCAGAGCAGATTTAATCAATTCTTTAAATGCATATTAGTATCAATATATTACAAATTTCAGAGACTGAAAAAAATGAAAAAATTGCTTTTAATTTATAATCCCACTGCCGGCAAGGGGCAGATAAAATTACACCTATTTGATATTATAAAAATTCTTGCCGAATCAGGGTATGAGGTTACGGTACACCCGACCGCCGAACCGCTTGATGCATATAATACGGCGGAGAACGCCGAAAATTTTGATATAATAGCTGCCTCGGGCGGTGACGGAACGCTTAATGAAATCATACGAGGGCTGATGTATCGCCGCGAACGCGGTGAAACCATACCGCCGCTCGGCTATATCCCGGCAGGGACCATGAATGATTTCGCTTCGTGTCATAATATCCCGCTGAATATGACACAGGCGGCTGAAAATATTGTCTTTGGGGAGCCTCGCCCTATTGATATAGGCTGCTTTTTTGAGGCGGTTTACAGCCATAAAAGCCCTGATTTTATAAATCGCGGGAATTTCACATATGTAGCCGCATTCGGAGCGTTTGTAAATGTCAGTTTTGAAACCTCGCGCACGATGAAAAACACATTCGGAATTTTGGCGTATCTCGCGAAAGCTGTTTCGGCAATCGGTCAGATAAAGCCGTATTCTGTGAAAATAAATGCTGTTATTGAAGACGGTGAATTCACTATAGAAGACGAATTCTTTTTCGGAATGGTTGCAAATTCCACGTCCGTAGGCGGTATAAAAGGGTTGACAGGCGACAATGTGAAACTTGACGACGGGTTGTTTGAATGTGTATTTGTGCGTTCATGCCCGCCGTCAGAGAGCGGAATGCTTATTACGGCACTGATGAACCGCGATTTATCGAACAAGAATTTGTTTTTGACATTTAAGGCATACGACATTCGCATGATTTTCGGAGAAAATATCCCGGAGTGGACACTTGACGGAGAACGCGGCGGCGCATATAATGCAGTACGGATTGAAAATGCGCGTCAGGCAGTTTCATTAATTGAATAATTTTAATCAGCGTAAATTTTTGTAAATATTAATGTATAATTACCAATAAAAAGGTAATAATTACCTCAACGGTCCGTTAACAAAAATGCAAGCAAACAATGGTGTTTGCTACATACGGGGTAATTATTATGAAACAAACAAAGAAACTGATATTTATTGAAGCGGCGGCTATAATCGGGCTTGTGATTACGATAGCGATTTCGGGGATTGAAACCTTCGCCGAGGACTATCACGACATCACGGAGAACGTTTTCCGCCTGCATATTTTGGCAAATTCTGATTCGGAAGCGGATCAGGCACTGAAACTCAAGGTTCGCGATGAAATTCTTTCTGAAACGTCATTTATATTTGAAAACAACAAAGATTTTGACACGGCAATAGCGGCAGCGCGTGAGTATCTGCCGGAAATTGAAGCGGTTGCAAGCCGTGTAATACGCGAAAACGGCTATGATTATGCGGTGAAAGCATCAATTGAAGCAGTAGATTTTGACACGCGGGTATACGGTGAAATAACAATGCCTGCCGGGACGTATACAGCACTGCGGGTAGAAATCGGAGAAGCGGCAGGGCGCAACTGGTGGTGTGTGATGTTTCCGCCGCTGTGTCTGCCGGCTGTAGCAGCAGACGATGAGGCAATTCAGGTTTTCAACGGCGTATTAACCCCGGCAGAGCAAGATATTCTCAAAAATCCCCGAAAATATGAAGCAAAGTTTTATGTGGTAGAGATTTTTCAAAGGATTAAAGCGTATTTCACTAAGGGTTAAATGGAAAAACCGCTTGTTATTTTATGAAACAAGCGGTTTTGATTATTTTACATTTTATTCACAATATTTTTTATAAAAACTATTGACAATCATAAAAATTTGTAGTATAATATCAATACTGTCGCGGTAAATCAAAACGCAACACGGCTGCAAGGCAAGTTTCGGCGGCATGGCTCAGTTGGCTAGAGCAACCGGTTCATACCCGGTAGGTCGCTGGTTCAAGTCCAGCTGCCGCCATTTTTGACATCTTACTTCTTACATCTAATCTCTAACATCTATTTTGGCCCGTTGGTCAAGCGGCTAAGACGCCACCCTTTCACGGTGGAATCATGGGTTCGATTCCCGTACGGGTCATAAGCCTCAAGCCCTGTCAGACACTACGTTTGACAGGGTTTTACTTTAGCTATAAAACCCGTTTTAAAACCCACTCGAGAAAATGTAATGTTTTTTGAGGGGTTATTTTTGTAGGGTGTAAAAATTTAAAACCCACTTGTGGGTTTGTGAAGATGTAAAATTTTCGTGAACGCAATTATGAAATTTGTGTTTAATTAAATCTTTTTTAGCCTACTCGTCAAGGGTTATCCCGAATAACAAAATATGGATAAATGCTTATGAGCACATTGAAGATTTGAGAATAATACACGTTAATTAATAAAGGTTAAAATCCCGTTAATCTGATAACAAGCGAATCCTCTGTGAGATTGGTTTGCATAGTGTTTAGTTTGCTTTGTAACCCACTATCCAACCCACTTTTGAAAATATAACCCTCAGAGCTTTCAATCGCTCATATATGCACGTTAATATAAGATAGTATGTAAATTTTCATAAAAGCATTGCAATATGATACTGTTTGTGCTATAATTTGGAGAGAAACATCGAATCTTAAACCGTGAGACAGTAGTGAATAAACGATAATAAAAGATTGAAATAGAAGAGGTCACACTGCAATGGCAAAGAAAGCGGCTAAAACAGCTGAACAATCCCTCGAATCCATAATGTGGAACTGCCGTAACGCTCTACGAGGAACGGTAGGCGGTAACGAGAAAAACCGTGATGCCGTTATGGGACTGGTGTTTTTGAAGTTCGCCGGTGATAAATTTGACAGACGGCGTGAGGCTATAAAGGCAGAATACGGCGATGTTCCGGCGTTTTTAGAGAAAAAGTCGTTCTACCTCTCCGAAAATGTGTTCTACATAAACGAGAACTGCCGTTGGAGTTACATAGTCAAGAACGCGAAACAGGACAATATTTCTGTTATCATTGATACCACAATGCGTGATATTGAGGACGGCAATCCGCCGCTTAAAGGTGCTTTGCCGCAGAATTTTTATACAACCCTCGGTGCAAGACCCGAGCAAATGGCAACTCTGCTCTCTGAGATTGACAAAATCAATGAGGAGCGTTTTCACGAGCGTGATTTAATCGGGCGTGTTTACGAATACTTCCTGCAAGTCTTTGCGATTGATGCAGGGAGCGAAAAGGGTGAATTTTATAC
>JAISHV010000100.1 GCA_031262495.1 Ruminococcus sp. | reverse complement strand
AAATTCGGCACTATCGCTCTCAAATCCAACCTCAATTTATCTCCGAAAGAAATCTACGAAACCTACAAAACCCGCGGGCAAATCGAGCAAACTTTTGATTTTCTCAAAAACCTTCTTGACCAAGACAAATCATATATGCAGTCCCAAAATTCCCTCGAAGGCTGGGCTTTCATTAACCATATCTCCTTGCTTCTCTGTTACAAGTTTTACAACCTACTCCGTGATAAAAATCTTCTCTCAAAATTCTCCGTCCCCGACTTTATTTCTCATCTTTCCTACATTCACAAAATCAAAATCTCGGACAATTGGTTACTGTCCGAGATCTCTAATAAATCTGCCGCTTTTTTCTCTTTGATTAATGTTGATATTACTTAATTTGCGGGATTAGGGCTTAAATTCAGATAATAATAAAATCTCATTACCGCCTAAACTGTGGTAATGAGATTTTTATTTTTACCTTGTTAAAGCTATGTTGTTGATCTGCCTTCTGTAGTTGCGTAGCAACTACGCCTCTCGCCTCTGTCTTCTGTGTTGACTTCGAGTGGTTTGCGGGTGTGTAAGCTTTGAGCCATATTAAAACGGTTTTACTGAACTAAATCAGTAAGACCGTTTTTTATGTTATCTTTCGCTTTTGGGATAGTTGTACCGCCAATCGTTGTATTCCTCCGCTGTTATTTTGCCGCTTTTGAGTTTCTCGGCTTGAGAATGCCAAGCACTGAAAATATCGTACATTGAACCGTAACCCATGCTATGCTTATCAAGCGTAAGGCAGAGTTCACCATTTATGCTGTTTATCTTGAAACCGTAAAGGTCTTCAAGGGCGAAAAGAGTGTGGGTAAGCCCGGTATAGCTTCGGGTATCGGGCAAAGTCAAAGCCCCGGGGACAACACCTAAAACCGTCGCAAGATCGGCAATCATCTTTTCTTTCGGCGTTCTGCTTCCCGACTCGTATTGTGCCATACGGACTTCTGATAATATCATAATTTATATGAAAGCTCCGCCGCGATTTTCCCCATATATTCGAGTGGTACAATGCGCGCAAAAGCTGATGTGAAACGTCCGAATTTTCTATACAGAAAATTAAACAGAAGAAATGGTACACGTTGCTTTTTACAAAGCGGCAAACGTTTGAAAATGTTTTTGAATGAATACAGGTCTTTATAAAAATTTATGTATCCGCTCAAAAGAGCTTCTGATGTCATTCCGTCAGGCTTAAAAACAACGTGAGCTGTGTCGTAATGCGATAAATCAAAATCTGTGAGTTTTCCCTCTGAAAGCATTCTGTCGTAAAGTTTTGTCCCCGGAGTAGGCGTTAAAATATGCGCCGTTACAGTTTCAATTCGATTTTTAACGCACCATTCTAAAGTGTCAGCAAAAACTTTCTCAGTGTCATTCGGAAGTCCGAAAACAATACTTGCGTTAATCATAATCCCTCGAGAGTGCAGACGCTCCACAAGAATTTCAAAATTTTCACTCTTGTTTTGTAATTTATGTACTGCTCCTAAAGAATCCTGATTAAGACTTTCAAAGCCGATAAACAAACTCTGACAGCCGCTTTCCACCATTAGGTCAAGCATTTCATCTGTAACATTCGCCGTTACTGCCGCACTCCATTTAAGGCGCATTGGAATTATTCTTTTGAGAAACTTTTCAGTCCAAACGGGATTGCCGATAAAATTATCATCAATAAACAATATATGTCTGCGATTAATTGTTTTAATATCAGCAATAACATCATCAATTTCCCGCGTAACATAGTGCATATTACAGTTGCTGTTATAGCAAAAATCGCAATTATAAGGGCAACCTCTCGACGTAGAAATAACATTGTTGTAGATATATTTGTTCTTGCCTTTGAAGTCATAAAGCGGTGAACAAATAGAACTGTTTATCGTGTCACGGTAGATTTTTTCTAAATGTCCTGAGGTGAAATCCTCAAGCATTCTTGTCCAAACGCCCTCCGCTTTTCCAACGCAAATAGAATCGAAAAAACGCGCCGTTTTCTCGGGACACATTGTAATGTGTATGCCCCCGGCGACAACCGTTTTGCCTTTGCATCTGAATTTTTCTGCAATTTCTGTTGCCCGCGGCAGTGCATCAACAGTAACGGTTATTCCAACTAAATCCGCCGGGAAATCATAATCAATCCTGTCAACGTTCTCATTCAGCAGTATAACATCATGTTCCTTTGGTGTAAGGTTTGCTAAAGTCAGTAAAGCAAGGGACGGAGACATTCTTACCTTCAAATCGGTGTCCATAGGTCGCCGTTTTGACTTAGGCTGTATTAATAAAATAGTCATTTATATTACCATATTATAAAATTTCGTAGTCTTGATAAAATAGGACACTAATATTATCAGTATAACATAAGGCGTTAAGGTTGTCAAGGGGAACGTAATACTAATATGCAATAAAAAATGATATGTTGTGCGGGCGGCAGATTTTTCTGCGAAGCACACGTTTTTGGAAAAAAATTCAATCAATTCTTTAAATGCATATTAGTATAAATTTCATCAAACCTATTGACAAATCCCAAAGAATAGTGTATAATAAATCGGTAGGGCTATTCACCAAAAAAACAACAGAGGAAGTTAAGCCGTGGGGGAAAAATTTGACAATTTAATAAGGGTCGCTGAAACAGCAGTCAAATCAGGGAAAGCGATTTATATCTACGGTTGCGGTGATGTTGCAGAAACTGTTTTCAAACTCCTGACTGCTGAAAATATCGCGGTAGCGGGGTTGATTGATGACGGCGAGGGCAAAAAAAATGCAAATTTTACCGATATCCCGACTATTACTTCCGATTCACTTAAATCTGATGAAAATTTACTTATAATTATTGCTTCACTAAATTTTGGCAATATAATATACGAAAGACTGATAAAAAAAGGCATTTCGGAAGCAAACTTAAGTGTACTATACCGAAATCCCAAAACTTCACAGAAAAAAATACATAACATTATGTTTGTCGGAGACAACACAGATACGCCGAATTTCGGCTGTCAGGCGACTTCGACAGCATTGCGTGAGATTTTATCGAATTCGTTCACGATAGCCGACACGCTTTACCGAAAGGCAATTATAACGCGATTTGAATCAATTCAGTATTCGGCTTGTGATTTGTTTTCATTTATAGAAGATTCTCGGATTTATTGTTCGGAAGTTTTTGATGATTTAACTCGGCGTATTGATTCTGTTGAAGCCGTCGTAATAAACGGCGAGGGCACGTTTATCTTTGAAAATAACCCCGACCGTCCCTATGCGCGCAGAGATTTGATGGTTTTCGGGTTAATTATGCATATATGTATATATCTGAATAAACCTTTTTATGTTGTAAATTCGATATTTTGCCCATGGGAACCCGAAAATCCAAAGCTTATCAGTCAAGTTGTAAAGCTTTTAGCATTTGCCCAAAAGGTTTTGGTGCGTGATAAGCAGTCGCTTTCAGAAATTTCAATATATAATATTAATGCTGAGTATTGCCCAGATGCATTGTTTTCATGGCACACAGAGGTCAACACAGAAATCAGAAATCAAAGGTCAGATGTCAGAATAGGGGCGAACTGCGTTCGCCCGTTACCGCTACGCGGCGAGCGTTACGTTTTAATTACCGGTAATTCAGAAGCCGCGCATTATCAAGACCACGCTGCAGAAGTATACACTAAACTTTGCGAAAAAGTATTAGCGGCTCTTTGTGACACTGACATTAAATTGGTTTTGATTGAATGTTGTAAACGTGATGTTTTTTTGAGAAATGCGGCAGAAAAATTTAATTTGCAGATAATAACATATGACACAGACATAAAAATTTCAACAGAAATTATATGTGGTGCGAGGGTTTTCATAACAGGGCGTTATCACCCTGCTGTAGCGGCTTCTCTCACAGGTGTAAACTGCATTTTTATGGGTTCAAATTCGCATAAAACGGTATCGCTTCAAGATGTATTGGGGATTCCGAAAGCTGAACAATTTACATATAGCGCATTGCCCGACGAAGATGAAATAGACGTTTTAGTTTCTGACATGAAAAAGTTACTGACCAAACCAAACAATAAAAGCATAGAAGCTACCGCAGAAATCAATTCAAAAAAAGCACTTAAAATGTGCGAATTAATGTTGGGGAATACGTATGGAAATTAAAAAACTCGTTGTCAAAACGGGCACTCAGTGCACTCTGAAATGTGAAAAATGCGGTGAGTTTAACCCCTTTATAAAAAATCATCTTAAATTTTCACTGACAGCAGAGCATTTATCAAAGCAAGTTGAAAAAATTCAAAATGCATTAAAAATCGAGGTGCTCCACATAGCGGGCGGAGAAGCCTTTATGCATAAAGACCTTGACAGACTGATTGAGGCGGTGTCTGTTATGCCGAATATCGGACGGATTGAAGTCGTTTCAAACGGGACTTGTAAAGTGTCGGATTCACTCGCTTCGGCTCTGCATAAAGCGCGTGAAAAAGTCCTTGTTCTCATTAGCGACTATTCGGGAGCTTCTGTCAATCAAACAGAATTTATCGGGGCACTTGACAAAGAAGCTGTTAAATATAAAGTCATGAAAGATATGAAATGGCTTGATAAGACGGACATTTCATATAAAGGTTTTTCGGACGATAAGCTTCTGGAAATAGCAGAAAAATGTTCAGGATTTCGTGACAGACATTTTTCGCTGATTAACGGAATAGTTACGGCGCATTGCCCGACTTCGGGCAGTCTGTTGTTTTTCAAAGAATACTGCGATAAATTCCCGGATATGTGGTTTTCTGTTGATGATACCGCCGAGGAACAGCTTGAAGAAAGTTTTGTTCGTCTTAATGAGAAAGGAAGTACGCCTATGTGTAATTACTGCGTATCAAATGCCGAAGCCGAGGAGACTGTAGCCGGTAAACAAATTATGAGCAGTAAAGAGTGGGCAGAACAATTTTCTGTTAAGACTTTGGTCTCTGCCGGGAAGCCGATTTATATTTACGGCAATTATTCAAAACATATAGACAAGTTAAAAAAGTGGGTGGGTGAACACGGCGGAGAAATTGCCGGGTGTTTTGACCCGGAGAAAGTTTCTGTTGATGACTTAAAAGAGCTTCCTGCGGGTGTAATTATTGTTTGTGACGTATTACGTCAAGTTCCGTTTACTATAGAAGAAATCGCTGAGAGAAGCGGTGATAAACATATATTATTTGATGTTTATGATCTGCTCTCTTATCCGCATTATATTAAATGCTTAGCGGAAAACAGTACTGTGACAAATGTCACTTGCAGATTTTGTTATGCAAGCCGCCGCAGTTGCGGAATACGCAGGAATGCAATGGGACTTATGCCGGGTGAGAAAACTAAAGTTATTTCACATATCGCTATGAAAAACGGACATCAGTGTAATCTGAAATGCAAATATTGTTGTGAATTTGTGCCCTATCTTCCCCCTGAGAAAAAACAATTCAAAAACGAAGAAGCAATTAAGAGCCTTCAAAAACTCAGTAATAATGTTGAATTTATCTCGTTACTGTCGCTTTCAGGCGGTGAAGCTTTATTTAATCCCGAAATACCGAGACTGCTTGATGTTTATACCGCTTTACCTAATATCGGCGATATCTATTTTTTAACAAACGGCACTTATGTACCTAAGAGCGAAACCCTTGATGCATTAGAAAAACACAGTGACAGAGTGAGAATAATAATCAATGGTTATGATATAAATAATGACGCAGAATCTATGGTTCCACAGCTTGATAAACGTAAAATCCCATATGTAATTCGCCCTGCCGAAGGTTGGTATCAACCCGGAGACCCCGTTTTTCATAATAAAAGCGTTGATGAATTAAAGCATTTATACAGATATTGCAGAATAAATAACAGAACAGATAACTATTATCTTTATGTAGACGGTAAAATTTCATTAAGATGCGGTTATGTAAGTGCACAGCTTTATGCCTATGATATGTGGGATAAATGTCCGACTGACTGGATAGACATACTTAACATTGATGAAAAAGATTTCCCTGCGGCTCTTACTACTCTTGAAGAAAAGATGTACTGCGATACGTGCAATTATTGTATTGTCCCCGACGGAGAAGATGTATACACCCCCCCTGCGGGCGACCAATTGCAATATGCGGGAACATGAAACCTGCCTGACACCGCCGCCCCAAAAGGTATATAAGCGAGGTATATATGAACTATAAAGACCCCTACGTCATAGCCGAAGTCGGCTGTAATCACAAAGGTGATTTGGAACTTGCTCATGAATTTATTAAAACAGCGGCTTTTTATTGCAAAGCCGATGTCCTAAAATTTCAAAAACGCTGTAATCGCGAGCTTTTAACGCCCGAACAATATTCTGCACCTCACCCGAATCCGCATAATTCTTATGGTGCTACCTACGGTGAACATCGTGAGTTTTTAGAGTTTACGGCAAGTGAACATCGTCAGCTTAAAGATTGGTGCGATGAAAACGGAATAACCTATTCAACCTCTGTGTGGGACTTAGTTTCTGCAAAAGAAATTGCCGCACTTAACCCTCTGATGATAAAGATACCGTCGGCGTGTAACAATAATTACAAAATGCTTGAATGGCTTTGCGAAAACTATTCGGGAGAGATTCACATTTCGCTCGGTATGACTTCTCTTGAAGAAGAGAGGCAATTGATTGAATTTTTTGAGCAGAAAAATCGCGCAAAAGATGTGGTTTTATATGCCTGTACTTCCGGTTATCCTGTAGCTTTTGAAGATGTATGTTTGCTTGAAATAACAAGACTTAACGAAAGCTACGGCGAAAGAGTAAAACACATCGGCTTTTCAGGTCATCACAACGGCATTGCGGTAGATGTTGCAGCATATGTACTGGGTGCTTCCGTAATTGAGCGGCATTTTACGCTTGACCGTACATGGAAAGGCACAGACCATGCCGCCTCGCTTGAACCCGACGGCATTAAGAAACTCAAGCGCGATTTGGTTGCTGTGAAAAAGGCATTAACATATAAAGCAGAGCCGATTCTTCCTGTAGAACAAGTACAGCGCGATAAACTGAAATACAGGGTGCGTGAAGAATAATGACGGTTGCATTTATCCCTGTTCGCGGCGGGAGCAAGTCTATACCGCTTAAAAATATCAAACCGATAGCAGGAAAGCCGCTTATCTATTGGACAGCGAAAGCGGCGTGTGACTGTGAATTTATTGACAGGGTCTTTATAGCAACCGACAGCGAAGCTATAAAAGAGACTGTTGTCGGTTTCGGTTTTGAGAAACTGCAAGTGATTGGGCGAAGCCCCGAATCCGCTACAGATACAGCTTCAACCGAATACGGAATGTTGGAATTTGCGAATGAGCAGGGCTTTGATAATATCGTTTTGATACAAGCTACATCACCGCTTTTAGCGGCAGATGATTTAACACATGGATTTGAGCTTTTTTATAAAGCTGATACGGATAGCGTTTTATCGGTTGTTTTACAGAAACGTTTTGTATGGGACGTTTCAAAAAACGATTCTGCAAATCCTGTAAATTATGATTTTCTGAATCGTCCGCGCAGACAGGAATTTGGTGGCTTCTATGTAGAAAACGGAGCGTTTTATATTACAAGCCGTGAAGCTTTACGTTCAAGCGGCTGCCGTATTTCGGGTAATATTAAAGCATATGAAATGTCTCCCGAAAGTTATATAGAACTTGATGAGCCTGATGACTGGGCTGTTGTAGAAAGTTTCCTGTTAAAACGGCTAAAGTATGAAAAATGTGCAGATATAAAGATGTTTATTACCGATTGTGACGGAACGCTTACTGACGGCGGGATGTATTACGGCACAAGCGGCGAAGTCATGAAAAAGTTCAATACGCGTGACGGAGCAGGTATTCGTCTTTTGAAAGAAAGCGGCATAATAACTGCAATAATCACGGGTGAAAAAACGGATATAGTTACAAAACGTGCGCAGAAACTTGGCATTGACGAAGTCATTCTCGGAGCTTCCGATAAGCTTGCCGAGATACTTAAATTATGTGAAAAACACGGCGTGAAACTTAGTGAAGTCGCTTTTATCGGCGATGATTTAAACGACATAACAGCAATTTCAAATGTAGGTCTCGGAATAAGTGTGGGAAGTGCTGTAAGTCAGGTTAAGTCGGCGGCAAAGTTTGTAACCACCGCAGACGGCGGCAATGGTGCAGTCAGAGAAGCGGCAGAGTTAGTTATATCATTATTAAAAAATTGCTCCGTATAATAAAACAGGAAAAATAAATGCCTAAAAATCTAATCATATTCGGTGCAGGAGAAGCGGCAAAACAATTAATCAGTATAATCGGAACATCGAATATAGCATATATCGCCGACAATTTCCCTAAAAGCCGTGAGTTATTCGGTATTGAAATCATTGATTTTGAGACAATGAAAAAGTTTTATCAGAGCAGTGACGAAACCGTTGTAATTGTCGCTTCTTACGATTATTATGAGGAGATTTGTCAGAAGCTTGAGGCAAACAGTATTTGGCGTTTTCGTGTCTGGCACCGAGAAGGCGTAATAAATAATTACAAATACGGCATGAATGATTTTGCATTTAATATGTCACTTGAAAAATTGGGACTCCAAAATGCAAAGAATGCGGCTGTGTGCGCAAACGAGTCAGAAATCCCTGCTATAAGGGAAAAGCTTGAAAACGCAAATGTAAATATACGATATTTCATTCAAAATGATTCCCCTGATGCGCTTAGCCAACTTCAAAAATTTTCTGATGAAATTGATGTTTTGCTGATTGGTTGCAGCCGTTCACAGTGCAGTATTATTGATTACGCTGAAACAGAACCGGTGAATTTCAGAACTTATTTTCTCAATGATTACGAATATTTTCAGTGTAATGAAGAAATAAAAAAATACGCAGGTATTCACAAAGGCAAACGTTGTTTTATAATCGGCAACGGTCCGTCTCTGCGTATGTCAGACCTTGAAATACTCCAAAAAAACAATGAAATCTGTTGTGCAACAAATAAGATTTTTTATGCTTTTGATGACACAAATTGGCGTCCTCACTATTATTTAGCGCAGGATAAATTTATAATGCAGCAGTATCCGGAAACAATATCAAAAATAGATTCTGTTAAATTTATTGCCGATAGAGTGCCTGATTTTTGGGATTCGGATTATTCTAAGGGATGTTTGAAATATCATATTAAGACCGAGGGTTTTTTACCGCAAATGCCGGAATTCTCGACGGATTTCAGCAGATATTCTGTAGAAGGTACGACTGTAACATACAGTGCTTTGCAGCTTACCGCGTATATGGGTTTTTCTGAAATTTTCCTTTTAGGTGTTGATTTTGATTACTCGGGAGATATGAGAAAAGGCGAAAATCATTTCTCGAAAAAATATGTTTCAGCAACCGATAAATTCGGCGGTTGGAGTCCTGACAAACACTTGTTGGCATATAAAAAGGCAGAACTGGTTTCACGTCTTCGTGGCTTTAAAATCTATAACGCAACCAGAGGCGGGAAGCTTGAGATATTTGAACGGGTTGATTTTGAGCAAATAGTACAGAATACAGAAGAAAGATAATCACTTCTACGCGGCGAGCGTGTAGAAATAACTGGATACTCTCATCGCGAATTAACAGCGCGGTTGCCGCGCCGCGGTGAGCGTGTAGAGAGTGCTTAAATACTATCATCGCGAATCGAAAAAAATGGAAATTGCTACTAAGAAAAAGCGGAGACGAGCGCGTTTCCGGATATCATTTATTGTTTTATTTATACTGTTAGCGTTCGTTTTCAGTTTCACAATGTATATGAAAAACGACGCTGATTTAAGTATTTTCCCGTCTCTTTTCCCGGCTGAAAATATGCCTGAGATAAAAACGCCCGACAGAGTGATTTACCAGAGTGTTTCTGAAAATCCTGTGCCTGAAAGTGCGGCTAAGAATGCTTCATATTTTGATGAATGTTTTTTTATCGGCACAAAAGAGCTTTCGGGGCTTTATGAATACGATTTTGTGAGCAACAATAACATAGTTTCCGACGATTCGGTGAATTCATCAAACGTCGGGGGACTTGTGGTTCGGCGCGGCAATGCGAATATGTCCATAAAAAACGTTATTCTTGATGAGGGGTTTGAGGCGGTTTATTTAAGCTTTTTGCCGACGGACAAGCTTGACACAGAGAAACTCCGGGATTTCACAGGCGATATACTTTCAAACAGTCCCGAAACGCAAATCTATATTATTTCGGTTTTGCCTGTTTCTGATGAAACTATAATCACAAACACGGCGGTAGATACGTTTAATTCAAAACTATTGACAGCGGCGGATGACCTCGCTATAAATTTTATTGACGCAAATACTACATTCAAAGGCAATGACGGGAAACTCAAATCAGAATATCTCAGCTCAAACGGAAAAATAAACCGTGACGGGTATGCTACGCTGGCGAATTTTTTATTAAATCATACAAGAGGTTAAAATTATAAATACTGATATTATTTTCGGAAGAAACCCTGTCATTGAAGCATTAAAATCGGGTGCTGAAATAGATACGATTTTCATTTCGGGCGAGGTTCGTGGTACAATAGGCGTTATCTGTGCGATGGCAAAAGAAAAGGGTATCCCTGTCAAGGACGTTAACCCGAAGAAATTAGATTTACTGTCGGAAGGCGGAGCACATCAGGGCGTTGTTGCGGAACTTGCGTTTACGGCTTATCTAACGCTTGATGAGTTGCTTGAATTACAGCCGAAACATGAAAATCGTTATATATATGTCTTGTGTGATGAAATTGAAGACCCTCATAATTTAGGAGCTATAATACGCACAGCCGAGTGTATAAACGCTGACGGTATAATTATACCAAAAAGGCGGAGTGCTTCGATAAATTCGACGGTTTTTAAGACATCAGCAGGAGCGTGTGCACAGCTTCCCATAGCGCGTGTGACGAATTTAGCTTCTGCTTTAGAGAAACTGAAATCCCAAAACATTTGGATTTACGGTGCGGATATGGACGGCACAGACTACAGGAAAATCGACTTTTCGGGCAATATCTGCCTTATTATAGGCAATGAGGGCAAAGGCATTTCAAAGCTACTAAAAAAGAAATGTGACGCGCTTGTGTCTATACCCATGTACGGTAAAATTAATTCACTGAACGCTTCTGTTGCCGCAGGGATTTTGATGTACGCAATACAGGTGTAAAAATCTTGGATGATAAAAAACTTAATCTTGATGAAATCTTAGATGAAATAGAAAAAAAACGTGAAATTGACTATCAGAATGTTACTCGTCATAACACGGATATTTTTGTGCGCCCCGGTGTAACCCCCGATGTATCGGATATCTTCGAGCGACCCTCTGCTGTACCCGATTTATCGGATATTGAAATTTCACTTGAAAAAAACGCCGAAACAAGCGAACGCGGGGAAGACGGGCGAACCGAGTTCGCCCCTACATCATCTACCCCCTTACCTAAAACCTCTAACATCAATGTCGATAAGGCATTACCCAGAGTTACGGTAACGCCGAAACGCAAGAAGCTCCCGAATAGTTTTTCCACAAAGACCGATATCTCCGACCTTTACACCGAAGAAACCCCGAAAGGTGATGGATTTTCGGCGAAGATTGAGAAGAAGACAGACCGCCTTGAATCAGCGGGACTGCATTTTAAAACTGAAACTTTTATTATCCCCGATGATTCACTTAAATCAAAAGCCGCCGACAATGACAAATCGGATGCAGAATACCGTAAATCACTGCGGAGCAGAGCAGATGCTATTCTAAATGAAATTGACTCAAAACCCCATGGTTTTAAAGGTTTTGCCGAAACTTATCATAAGGCGATTACAGGGTTTTTCACGAAAGTCCTAAAACAGGAAACAGAACCCGTAGGGGCGACCGCCCTCGGTCGCCCGCAACCTGATAACACAGATTCCGTGAAAACGGGCGAACATCGCAGCGTTGCTGCACCGCCCCTACAGAATACAGAACCCGTAGGGGGCGATGTCAACACAGAAGACAGAGGACAGAAGACAGAAGACAGAGCTGGAATATTTTCAAAATCCGATATGCTCAAGGAGTCGCGGGAGCGGCGAAATTCACGCCGTGCGCCCGCCGAACCGAATTACCGCAAAAATATTGCGGATATGAAGCTTGACTTATCCGACAAACTTCTCTACGATACCAATGCCATTCCCGAGACAGAAGAAGCGAAACTCCGTGAACTTCAAATGCGCCGCAACTCAAAAGTCCGCGACTTTGTACTCGTAGGTGATGATGAATTCTCACCCGAAGCCGAGAAAACGCGAGCACGTCAGGAATATGAGTATACAGGCGAGTATACGTCTTATCAGCAGTCAAAAGCCGTAAATACCGAACTCCACCGCACACGGCGCAATATGTTTATTAAAGCGGCGGTGTTACTCTTGTGTTCTGCCGTCACTGTATTTGTCGCCGTGATGAATGATTTCTCATTGCCGCGAAATGCCTTTTATGATAAGACCATAAATACCGATTATTTCCTTGTGATAAATATTATCGCAGGGATTACGGCGATTGCCGCCGCATTCAGTCCCATTTCAAACGGACTCAAAAACCTCTTTACGGGGCACCCGGATGCCGATACGCCGACTGCTCTCTTGTCTGTCGGGAGTTTGATTTTGACATTAGCTTGCCTGTCGAAACTGCCGATTGTTCAGTTTAACTGGGTGCAGTCTATGGTACCGCTTTCATGTGCGGCGTTGTTTTTTAACACTGTCGGGAAGATTTTAGCCGTAAGCCGCGCTATACGTAATTTCAAGCCGTTTTCGGGGAGCGGTATTAAATATGCCGTAACAACTGTAGAAGATAACGAGGTTGCACAAGTTTTCACAAGAGGTGTTTTAAAGGACATACCCGCGCTTGCGAAGACAAATGAAACTGAATTCGTTGAAGGCTTTATCTCGGCAATGAATTCGGATGATTTATACTCACGCTTTGTGCGTATTTCAATGCCCGCAACTATTTGCGCTTCGTTGATTTTAGGCATTTTGGCATTTATATTGCAGTTTCCTGCACTGGGCATGGACGGTATTCTGTACGGCTTTTCGGTAATGCTCATTACGCTTGCGTTTACGGCAGGGTTTATGGGTATAATATCAGTGAATGCACCCCTGCGCGCCGAATGTGAAAAACTTGCCAAACAAAATAATATCCTGCTCGGATATGAGGGCGTTGAGGAATTCGCCGTCACAAACAGTGTTTTAATTGATGCGGAAACGCTGTTCCCGCGTGGTTCAATTATGCTTTCGGGGATAAAGCTCTTTTTTGATACGCGCATTGATGAAGCTATTTTAGAAGCGGCAAGCCTTACGCACCAAGCCGGAAGTATCTTAGACGGAATGTTTTATGACATTATAAGAGGCAAAACAGAACTCTTAAACCCCGTAGAAAGCTATATCTTTGAGGATTCAATGGGGCTGTGCGGCTGGGTGAATAACCGCCGTATTCTGCTCGGAAACCGTGAGCTGATGCTCAATCACAGCATTGAGGGTCTCCCGACAGAACAAAAGCAAAACGAATATACAGGCACGCGTAAATCCGCTGTTTACCTCTCGATAGCGGGACAGCTCTCGGCTATGTTTATTGTTGAAATGCTGCCGAATATTGAGGTTTCGGACGCGCTTTTAGCCCTTGAAAAACGCGGCGTGTATATTATTTTGAGGACGGTTGATTCGGTAATTTCAGTAGGCAAACTCGCCGATATGTTTGATTGCAGTCAGGATTTTTTAAAACTATTACCGTTTCGCAATCATGAAACTTTTGAAGAACTCACAGCATACTCACCGCGTAAAACCGCGAACGCTGTTACAAACGGCAGTCTTAAAGGACTGGCGGCTATAATTTCTAAAGCCCGAAAAATCCGAAATGTGGTATTTACGTCTTTGGGATTACAGCTTATATCAATGATTTTAGGCGTTTTGATTGTGTTAGCACTTGTAGTTATGCAGTCAAGGGATATGCTCCACACGTCATTTATCGTGATTTATAATTTGTTATTCTTAATAATAACAGGTGTGATTCAGATTTTTTCCAATGCTATTGATTAGCTATAAGTTTAATGGTATAATTTTGACATAATGAAAATATAATATGATAAAAGCTGCGTAACAAAAGTAAAATATGAAAAACAAAAATTTTAAAAATACATTACTGATAAGCTTACTTGTTTTAGTAGGTTTATTGTTGTTTTTGACGTTATCGCTTTTGATGTTGCCGCGCCCGACTGTGAGTGAACAGGAACGGCGTGATTTGGCTAAATTTCCCGAATTTACATTTGAGAGTTATATTGACGGGAGTTTTATGCGTGACCTCACGGCATGGTTTGCAGATACAGTGCCGTTTCGCGACAATATTGTGGAACTCTCGGCATTTATAGGCAATCTGCGCGGTGTAAGGGTTGATAACGTGACATTCCACGGCAATGTTGAACAAGTCGCAATCACGACCACAACCCCTGTCACCACAACCGCCGTAACTACCACCGTACCCGAGACACCTCTCCTGCCGGGTGTAATTACAACAGCCCCGCCCGCCGAAATCATCACCGAGACAACCCCTGTTACAACAGAAGCCACAGGCGATGTCGAATTCGACAGCAACGGTATTGTTACAATAGGCGACAGAGGCGTAATGCTTTTCGGCGGAAACAAAGGCGAGGGACTTCACTACGCGAATGTAATGAACGCCTATAAAGAAGCCATGGGCGAGGCTGTAAACGTCTATGCAATGACAGTGCCCACGGCGGTTGAGTTTTATCTCCCGAAGAAATATTCCGAATACTCAAACCCCGAAAAGCCGCAGATAGACTGGATTTATGAAAATCTAAACGGTGTAATCGGCGTTGACGCATACACCGAAATAGCCGCTCACACAAGTGAGGATATCTACCTCAAAACCGACCACCACTGGTCACAACTCGGTGCATATTACGCTTCTGTCGCATTTGCGAAGGCTTTAGGCGAAACGCCGCAATCCATAGAAGACTATGAGAGATTAGAACGCGAGGGCTTTGTAGGGTCGCTGTACGGTTATACGAACGATATTAATCTCAAGAATAATCCCGAAGTATTCACTTATTATAAACAAAATCTGCCGTATAAAACTTACGCCTATGACTGTAAAACCTTAGAGCCGTTGGGCGAGACAGTATTGTATCATGAATATGCAACACTGGAGAATTCTTACGGAATGTTTATCGGCAAGGATGCTTTGCACATCAGGATTGTAACCGAAAACACCAACGGCAAAAAGCTTTGCGTGTTCAAAGACTCTTTCGGGAACGCATTAATTCCCGAACTTATTCCGTATTTTGAAGAAATTTATGTAATAGATATACGCTTTTTCGGCATGAGTGCAACCGAGTATATGAAAAACGAGGGTATAACGGATATTCTATTTTTAGACAACATCTTCGCGGCAAATACGTACGCGCTTATAAATGGGTTGGAGACTATGCTGACTAAAGGTTATACACTTTCGTAGAAATAAAAGGAATGAAAAAATGGCAAATAAACAAGAACCTACAAAGTTAAAACACACAATGACAGACGATGTTTTGTTCAAGATGTTCTTTGTCAAGAATCCCGAATACCTCAAGCGAGTTGTGGGGATGATACTTAAAACGCCGCTTGAAGCAATAACAGAATTTGAAATAATAAACGGTGAAATCCCGCCCGAAGAAATCGGCGACAAGTTTTGTCGGCTTGATATAAATATGACTGTCAACGGGCAAAAAGTTGATTTAGAAGTCCAAGTCGCTGACGAGGGTGACTATAAAAAACGGTCGCTGTATTACTGGGCAAGGGAATATTCATCGGCACTAAAATCCGGCAATGAGTATATTGACCTGCCGAAAGTCATATTAATCAGTATAGTGGGATTCAAGATGTTTGACTGTGAGGAGTTTCATTCGGAGTTTCGACCGCTTGAAGTTACCCGTCATACAGAGCTTTGCGACAATCAAGTTATGCACTATTTTGAATTGAAAAAGTTACCCGAACCTACCGACGGAGATGAAGAAATCAAGTTCTGGCTTGCCTTTTTCAAAGCACAAACCGAAGAAGAATTAGAAAAAATTATCCAGAAGGGGGTACCTGTAATGAAAGAAGCTGTAGCCGCATATAAGAGTGTAGCTGTTTCGCCGGAATTTGAGCAGATAGAGCGTTTACGCGAACGTACCCGCCATAATGAAGCTTCGGCTATAGGGTATGCTAAAAGGGAAGCCGCAAAAGCAGCTGCAAAGGCAACAAGAGAAGAAATGACTGCCGAAATAACTAAAAATCTTCGCGCCCTAAATATGCCTGATGATTTTATAAATAAAGTACTTACGGGTGGCGCATAATGACAAATGAATCATCACTTGAATATGAAATAGAACGCTTACGCGAACGTACCCGACATAATGAAGCTTCCAAAACAGAGGACAGAGGCGAGAGGACAGAAGACAGAGCGACTTCATACCTTAAATTCAGTTAATATTAAAAATCTCATTACCACCGTTAAAGTGATAATGAGATTTTGTTTATATTCGTTTTATCTTCTACGCGGTGTGTATCTAAAAATTCAGTAATACTTCCATCGCGAATTAACCGGCGGGTTGCCCGCCTATGCTCTCTTGAGCTTGAATTTCGCAACGTTTGCTGCTAAAACGTTTGCCTGAGCGTTGAGTTCTTCGCTTGAAGCGGCACACTCTTCGGCTGTTGCGGAGTTCTTTTGTACAACTTCGGAAACTTGAGTGATACCGTCGTTGATTTGTCCGATTGCTGTGGATTGTTGTTCGGAGCTTTCGGCGATTTCACTGATGAGGTCTGTTGAGCTGTTGATACCGGCTACGATATCAGACAGGGATTCAGCGGTCTGTGCGGCAATACTGCTGCCCAGTTCTGCCTTCTTAATCGAGTTTTCAATTAAAGCGCCTGTCTCTTTAGCGGCAGCGGCGGATTTAGAAGCGAGGTTACGTACTTCATCGGCAACCACTGCAAAGCCTTTGCCCGCTTCACCCGCACGTGCGGCTTCTACTGCGGCGTTGAGTGCAAGTATATTGGTCTGGAAAGCGATATCGTCAATTGCTTTAATTACCTTGCTGATATCCTGTGAAGCTTGGTTAATTTCGGCAACGGCTTTCGTCATTTCGGACATTTGGTGACTGCCCTTTTCGGCGTTGTCTTTGATACTTGCCGAAAGGTCTGCCGCATTAACGGCGCGTTCTGCGTTGCGGCGGGTCTTCTCTGCTACGTCTTGGATGGAAGCGGAGAGTTCTTCAACTGTAGCCGCCTGTTCTGTACTGCCTTGTGCCAAACTCTGCGAAGCGTCTGAAATCTGCTGTGCGCCCAGTGTAACTTGATCGGAAGCATCATTGATTTCGCCGAACATAGCGTTGAGATTGTCAACCATTGTAACTATAGCTGACGACATCTTATCCTTATCGGACATAGCTTTGTGCGAAATAGTCAAGTCGCCGCCCGCAACAGTCGTGAGCAGTCCTGCAACACCATTCAGCGCATTGGCTACTACTCCCAAATATCGCGAACATTCTGCTGTTTCGTCCTTGCCTTCGGCATATTTTCTTTGGAGAGCCCATTCTTCGTCTGTAAAATCGGTTCTGCCATCTGTGCCTAAAGCTCTGAGTATGTCGGTTACATATGTGATAGGTCTTGTGATTGCGCCTGTGATATTAACAGCCATGATTATTGTAATAATTATAGCGATAACAACGATACCTGCGATTACGAGCAAAGCGATTGTCGCGGTTCTGTTTGCAGTCTCTACATTCGCGTTTACTGCGGTGTTTTGGTCTGCAAGTGTTGTGAGGGATTCGGTTGCGGCGTTGCCGGCAACTACGAAATCGGCTTTTGCCTGAGCGGCATCATCTTTTGCTTCTACATAAACTGTAAATGCCTCAGCATATGAATTCATACCGTCTAAAAGATTCTGTGAAGTGGTTCTCTCACTTGCCGGGAGGACGTTAATATATTCGTTGATACGCGCTAAGGCTGTTTGGACAGCCGCCTGTGCATCAACCGCTTCCGCCGCATTATAAAGCGACAACTGTTGGCGTATAACCAAACGCGCATTATCAACGTCGGTATAGAGGTCATTAATTACATTATAATAATCTTTATGTGTAGGTACATTTGTTTCATTAAGAGAATTGATACGGTTATCAAAAACAGTGCTTAAGAGTTCGCCGATTGTTGAACCGGTATTCAGAACCTCCGTTGAAGCATCATCTGCCGAATCAAGTGCTGTCTTCATGATATCCAAATTGCTCTGATATGATTTGAGGCTTGACAGTGCATCATCAGCGGTCTGTTTAAAACTGCTAAGGCTCGGGGTTTTTGCGATTAAGTCAACAGCACTCTGAGCTTCTGCAATCGCATCTTTGACATAACCCGCCGCTGTGTCATATGTAGCATCGGTGTTTTCAAATGTCAGGACGTTTGCCTGAATACGAGCGTTTAAGAAATCGCCTCTTGAATTTGCGGCATAGTTCCACAGGTCTGTCTGCTCACCTACAGTGGTGATGTTGTTGATAGTCATGGTGTTCATAATAACGACAAGAACGGCGATGAGTACCATTAATCCTATGGGGATACCGAATCCGACTAAGAGTTTTTTGCCGATTTTCATGTTTTTCATAAAAATTTCCTCTTAAAAATAAAATAAAATTATACTTCTTACTGATTATACGTATAAATCCGATTAAAGAATATTTCCGGCTAAGTGTAAACCAAATTAGTTTATGAAATTTAAGAGGAATTTCTAAGATTTTTCTTTCTATAAATAATAGCAAATTTGTAAAAAGAAACAAGAGAGAATCTGGAGAAATGTGCTTAGTACTAATTTAAATTACAACCAAATCGGATATCGTACATACAATTCAGTTTATATTCAACATTATAACTTATAAAATGATTTATTTATTATTAATTTTAAAAACTTATTATAAATTTTATATGAACGAGTGTTCATTTTTCTATATTTAGTAGAAACATATTGATTTATTACATAAAAGCAATAAAGAAAATGAATTTGTAGGGGCGACCGCCCTCGGTCGCCCGCAGACCATAATCGCGCCCCTATTAGATTATAAACGAAAAATATGTCTAATTCACAAAAACACATATTTTTGAATGTGCGGGCGGGCGAGGGCGCCCGCCCCTACGAAGAATAACAAAAAACTCTCATTACCGCCTTAAAGGCAGTAATGAGAGTTTATCTATTATCTGAAATAAAGGTATTATGTCGCTCTGTCCTCTGACATCTGTCTTCTGTTTAAATGCATACTATGAAATTTATCGTCCCGAATGTATAATCTACAGGGAAGACAAACAGTGTGCCCTTTTGAGATAAAGACAAGTGGTCGTAGTATTGCTGGGGCTCGAGTTCAAGCTCTATTCCCTCGGTTACGCTTAGTTTAACGGCGAATAAACCATTATGGAGATTGAGGAACTCACTTACACAGGCTTTTGTATAGTCGTCGTTAACAGTCAGTTCTTCATTGGCAAACCTTGCGGCGAATTCCATAATCGTAGCTTCGTCGGAATCAATCATTGTGATAGCCGACAGACCGCTCTTTATTCTCTGTTGTGCGCCTTGTGCATCACCTGTAATGCGCTCAATTTTACTGGGGATAAAGTCGTCCCCGACAAAGCGGATAAGGTTTTTAAAGAGAAGCGAAACATATTCGACGAGGTGATGTTGGTTGCTGATTTGGTCATTGAGCTTATAAAAACGCGACAGCATTTTATCGGTAACTTCATCGCGGATATCGGAGAAGTCGTCGTCGGTAATGTTATTTTCAAGCTTAAAGTTTTTTAAAGCATTCGCGAATTGGGCTGTAGTCATATGTCCGTTATCAATGAGTGCCTGACCGAGTACAAGGTGCCCGCTTTTTTGGGATTTAAGGAGTGTAACTACCTGTTCGCCCGTCATATAGCCTTGTTCAACCATAATGTCGCCGATACGCTTGTCCATAGTTTTTTGAATTTCGTGAACATTCTCAACTTGTTCGGCAGTCATAAGCCCGGCGTTTATAGCGAGTACACCGAGTTTAACACGTGTGGCTGTAGCATTTCTCAAAGCCTCAATGAGGTGAGACGGTGAGACCAAGTGTTGTCTTAATAAGTAGTTTCCGAATAATTGAGTAAGCATTTTTATCACTCCAAATACAGAATACAGAGTACAGAGTACAGAATACAGATGAATATCCGTTTGAATGTCGCTGTAGGGGCGGATGGCAATCCGCCCGTTTACCACACAATTTTGTAGTTTACGGGGCGATTGCCATCGCCCCCTACAGTAGGGACGAACTTGGTTCGCCTGTTCACTCTGTAGTACCTCGTACGTGTATAAATTTTTAGTTTGCGGTTTTAAAATTCGTTGAACTAAGCTGATATACAAAGCCGTCTTAATCTGTATTCTGTAATTTGTACTCTGCAATCTGTTCTAAAGCTTCTTTAACAGAAGCAATTTCTACGGGTTTTTGAATGAAATCCTGTGCGCCTATTTTGCGGGCTTCTTCGCGTTTACTCAGTGTCCCGACAGATGAGAGCATAAATACCTTTGCGTTAGGGTCAAGAGCTATAATCTCTGCGAGAGCCTCAAGACCGGTTTTATTCGGCATAACCTGATCCATAAACACGATATCGGGGTGACGCAGTTTATATAATGCGACAGCTTGTACACCGTCTGTCGCGGTGATAACTTCTTTTATGCCGAGTGCTTTTAATGTGTCTGTCATTTTTTTGATGACCATAAGCGAGTCATCGCATAACATAACTTTAAGATTTTCAATCATTTTTAAACCTCAATCGCCGACTGTGCATAGTCTTTCAATAGTATTATAACATAATTTTTATAAAAGCGCAAGATGTTTTTCGGAAAAAATTCTATAATAATTTTATACATATTGCATAAATTTTTATAATTAAGACAACTATATCGCGTATATTACCGTTATACACAAAGTTTAACGACGTCGGGTATTCTGTTGTCGGATATAATATCAGGCTTTGTGAGTTTATTCTGCCAGATGCCTTTTTTGTAAATAATTATCGAAATCGTCCCCGAAACAGAAATTGCCGCCGCCCATGCAATAAAAACCGAATTCAACCCGATAAACGGCAGCAGGATATACACAAGAACAACACGCAAAGTCAGATTATTGACCGCCATCAGAAGATAGAGTTTCATACGCCCTGCCGCACGGAGAACGTCGTCGCAGAGATATTTTATGCCCATTAGCGGATAGACTGCCGCCGCTGTTTTTATGTATTGTTTAGCAGAAGTTACAGCCGCCGCCGAAATTTCATCCTCAAGGAAGATGCCGATTATGAAATCCGAAAAGAAGATGAACGCCGCCGAGAAAACCGCCGATAAAACTAAAACAAGAATTACCCCCGCGCCGAATCCGTGTTTTACGCGCTCCAAACGCCCTGCACCTATATTTTGAGCGGCATAGGCAGAATGAGCATCCGGCACGGTATCAATACAGTCCGAGGCGAATCCGTTTATCCGCCCGCCCAGAGCTATACCGGCAATAAATGATGTCCCGAAAGGGTTTACTGCCGCCTGAATGAGGAGATTGCCGACAGACACAACGGATGAATGAAGCATAGCCGGAACTACATTTGCCGCCAAGTTTTTGATTACGGCGGGCGACATAATACGCGTTTTAAGGGAATGACCGAAGATTTTGCGTAATTTAAAATTGAGCATGAGCATGATTAAAGCGGCGCAAATCAGTTGTGCAAAACATTTTGAGGCGGCAATCCCCGCAACACCCCAATCGGTAAACCATACAGAGAAGAAATTCATGATTATATTGAGGATATTCGCACCGACAAGGAATAAACAAGGCGTGAGAGAATCCCCGAGAGCCGTAAAAACCCCGCAGCTGATGCTGAAAATATACATAGCGGGCAACGCACAAAGGTAAATACTCAAAAATTCGGCTGAAATTTGCAGTATTTCGGGCGGTGTATTTATCAAGAGTAAAATCGGTTTGCACAGAATAATCCCCGCAATGCCGATAATAACGCCGAGCAGTGCACCTGAAACAAAAAGCGTGTATATGGTTTCTTTTAAAAGAGAAACTCTTTTTGCCCCGAAAAGCCGCGAAATAACTACAGCTCCCCCGACATTAAGCCCGTACGCCGCAAGCATAAACACCGCCGATACCGATGTTGCATTGCCCACAGCCGATAAAGCGGCTTCACCTAAGAATCGCCCGGCTATAAAGCTGTCAATCATTCCGCTTTGCTCAACTAAAACGCACAGCAAAAGCGGAAACGCGAGGCGGAGTATGTTATTAAAAGGTTTTCCGAGAGTCAAATCACGCATATATGTAAATTGCTTTCATAAATTTTGTTACGCTGTTTTTATGTTACGGTGAAATTTTATTTTTGTTACTAATTTTGTAAATTTTACCGTTGGGAAAATGAAATTAAATAAAATAAAAGCAGATTTTCAGTTAATAATATCAGTATTGAAATTTACTTATTTCTCCCTGTTAAAAATATATATAATCGGAAAATTCTATGGCTTTAATTGAACTTGAAAATATAACCAAATATTACGGAATGGGTGATACGTCTTTTAAAGCATTAGACGATGTATCACTCACTATTTCGCGCGGTGATTTTGTCGCAATAACAGGCACATCAGGCTCGGGCAAATCGACTCTGATGAATATGTTAGGGCTTTTGGACACTCAGTCAACAGGTACTTACAGATTAGACGGGACACCTGTAAACACTATCCCCGAACATAAACTTTCACATATACGAAACCGCGAAATAGGGTTTATATTCCAGAGTTTTAATCTTATACCGTCGCTAACGGCATTTGAGAATGTCGAATTACCGCTTATTTATCGGGGTGTCGGCAAAGAAGAACGGCGTTTTCTATGTGAAAAATCCCTTGAGCGCGTAGGGGTTTTACACCGCCGCAGTCACAAGCCGTCAGAGATGTCGGGCGGTCAGCAACAGCGCGTAGCAATCGCACGTGCTATAGCCGCCGCGCCTTCGATTATTTTAGCCGATGAACCTACAGGCAATTTAGACAGCAAAAGCGGAACAGAAGTAATGCGAATCCTCTACGAACTCAACGAGCAGGGCAAAACAATTATTATAATCACTCACGACGAAAAAATAGCGGAAAATTCACGGAGGGTGATAAGGATTTCGGATGGAAAATTAACATAATTTTGTAGTGGGCGATGGTAATCGTCCCATATAGCTTGAAATAGCGTGGTAACGGGCGGGCGGGGGCGCCCGCCCCTACAAGGAAAAAAAACAAAAAATCTCATTACCTCCTAAAAGGTGGTAATGAGATTTTCTCTATCAGCTAAATTTAAGTTGATTTGCCGCTCTGTCCTCTGTCTTCTCGCTTCTGTCCTCTGGAATGCGGGTGACCGGACTTGAACCGGTACGATATCACTACCGAGGGATTTTAAGTCCCTTGCGTCTGCCGATTCCGCCACACCCGCATTGAGTAAGTTAAGAAAGCGTTCGAGCACATTTTTGTGATATTTATTACTACAGTAAATTATTATACACTAAAACTTTCTTTTTGTCAATATTTTTTTGAAATTTAACACTTTAGAAATATTTGTTTGTCGAATGTTATAGAATTTCTTTACTCTGTGTAATAATCTGCCCTACTATTTCTTCTAAATCCTCAAACCGTGTCAATTCTGAACATTCTTTTCTGAAATTCGCCGCACCCGGGAAGCCTTTTAAATAGAAAGCGCATTGCGTTCGAGCTTCGCGCATTGCCGTGTGTTCGCCTTTTAACGATACTGCAAGTTTCACTTGTTGCGACATAATTTCAAGGCGTTCTTCAATGGGCGGAGCGGGGGCGTATTCTCCGTTTTTGAGGTAATCCTTTATCTGAGTGAAAATCCACGGGCTGCCGTAACTGCCTCTGCCTACGGCGATACCGTCAACGCCTGTGAAATCGCGCATGAGTTTAGCTTCTTCGGGGCTTGAGATGTCGCCGTTGCCGATAACGGGGATTTTTACAGATGCTTTTACTCTCCAAATGTAATTTAAATTGACTTTCCCGGAATATCCTTGCACTTTAGTTCTGCCGTGAACGGTTAAAGCACTTGCTCCGGCTTCTTCCATTAATTGTGCAAATTCTAAGGCGTTGATGTGTTCTAAGTCCCAGCCTATCCGCATTTTTACGGTAATCGGAACGTGTGAGACCGCAACACAAGCCCTCACGATTTCAGCCGCCGTTTCGGGTGTCCTCATAAGAGCCGCTCCCGCGCCCGTACCTGTGACTTTTGGCACAGGGCAACCCATATTTAAATCAATAAAATCGGGGTTGCTCCCGATTTCTTGTAGTTTAATGACAGCTTTCTGCATAAATTCAGGTTCTGCACCGAAAAGCTGAATACCATACGGCACAGCATCCTTTTCTGCCGTAGAACAAAGGGCGGCAGTCTTTTCATCGCCGTACGTAAGCCCTTTGGCGGAAATCATTTCAGATGTGGTACAGTCTGCTCCGTATCGGCGCGCTGTAGTTCGATACGCTCTGTCGGCGATACCCGCCATAGGGGCTAAAGAAACAAGAAAATCCATTTTTTTACGCATTACCAAACATTATCTTATGTAACTTAGACGGACTTTTCATGGAGTGAGAATTCAAACTCGGTGAAATTCCCCGGATCGCTTCTTACAATCAGATTACCCTCGTGAAGTTTTATAATCGCCGACACAAGCGGCAACCCGAGACCAACGCCTGTTTTATCCATTCCGCGTGATATATCTGTTTTATAAAACTTCTCAAACACACGCGTAATCTCTGTGGGTTTAAGTCCTTCGCCGCTGTTGCGGATTCTTACTACATCATTGTTGCCGTTTTTTGTGGCTTCGATAGTGATATAGCCGTTATCGGAGGAAAATTTCACGGCGTTTTCAAATAAATTGTAGACAACTTGACGAATGAGGTCTTCGTCAGCATAGATTTCAAACGGCGCACGGTCAAGACCTGTAACATCGGTGTGCTTTTTATCAAGCTCTTTTTCAAACATTAAGGCGGTTGAAATAAATATCGGCATAATGTCAAATTTACTGAGCGTTAATGTCTTTGCACCGTCTTCAAATGCCGACAGATTGAGCATATTGTTCACAAGGCGCGTTAAACGTTTGGTTTCATCCGACACAATAAGTAAATACTCTTTGCGCGACTCGGGCGGTATTGTACCGTCTAAAATGCCGTCAACAAAGCCGCCGATATTGGTCATCGGTGTTTTAAGTTCGTGTGAAACATTTGAAATGAAATTTTTCCGAGTCTCTTCGGTATTGGCAATAGAATCCGCCATTTCATTTAAGGCATACGCTAAAAAGCCTAATTGGTTAGTATCGTCGCATTTGATTTTTTGTGAAAAATCGCCGTTCCCGAAACGTTTTGCGGCAAGTGTCATTTCTTCAAGCGGATGAAGTAAACGCCGTGTCACAAAATAAATAACACAAATAATTACACAAATAGCCAGCAATGCCGATAATATCACTTGAGTGGCGACTAACAAAACCGACAGGCTTAAATTCTCCGCGCTGTAACTGACGGCGGCGAAATTCCCGCCGAAAGTCTTTGTAACGGAATAAAAACCCGCTTTGGGAAGTTTGCCGTCTGCTTTGCCCAGTTCTGTAAAATAGCCGTTATTATTTACATCCTCAATTATCTGCGGTGTAAGCGCGAATAACATATCGCGGTCTTCACCGGCGGTGAGTAAAATTTCGCCGTTTTCATCACATATAGCTACGTTTACAGCGGTATATTTTACGCATTGGTCAAGTAAAAACCGGGTGGATTCCGAATGAACATCGCTTATCTGTGAGAGTTCGGCGGACAATGTATTTACAGTGTGTTCAACAAAAGCGATTGTTTCTCTTTCATAGTCATTTGAGCCGATTCTGATAAAGACCGCCGTTAAGCAAACGACAGCCGCCAGCATTACAGCTGAACAAATTATGAAAATATTCGACAGAACGCTTTTTTCTCTTTGCATTTTCAGCTTGACCGTATTTTTGTTTAATGAAATTAGATAGCTATGAGCATAAACGTTCGGACACAGTGAGCATCCGAACGAGGAAATATAATTCTATCTTCTGTGTAGGGGCGAAACCGTGTTCGGTCGTGCCCGAGCAGCAACGCTACGGAGCGTAGGGGCGAACTGTGTTCGCCCGTCCGCAAGCGGAAATTGAGGTAACGGGCGAACAAAGTTCGCCCCTACCATTCGATTCTAAATAAACTTCTACGCGGTGAGCATCGCAAAATTCTTAAATACTTCCATCGCGAATCGCCCGCCGGGGCTCCCGGCTCACTCCGCTTCTTCGTCGGCTTCAAATTTATAGCCGACACCCCAAACGGTTTTGAGGGACCATTTGTTGGAGATGCCTTCTAATTTCTCGCGGAGACGTTTTATATGTACGTCGATTGTGCGGCTGTCGCCGTAGTATTCAAAGCCCCATACTTCGTCGAGGAGTTGGTCGCGGGTATAGACGTGATTCGGGTTTGAGGCTAAGTAGAAAAGGAGTTCGAGTTCTTTCGGGGGTGTATCCTGTACTTTGCCGTTTACGCGGAGTTCGTAGCGCGTCATATTTACGGCTAAGTTTTCGTAGCGCACTTCTTTAACTTCGGGCTCTGATGTTTGGTTTTGGATACGTCTTGAAACCGCCTTAATACGGGCGATAACTTCTTTTGTATCGAAAGGTTTGACGATATAGTCGTCAGCACCGAGTTCAAGCCCCAAAACCTTATCGAATGTTTCGGATTTCGCCGTAATCATTATGATAGGGACATTGGATTTTTTTCTGATTTCGCGGCAAACCTGCCATCCGTCCAGTTCAGGGAGCATTATATCGAGCAAAACTATATCCGGTTTAAGATGATTAAAGCTGACGATAGCGTGGTCGCCTGTATGTGAAACGATTACGCTGTAACCTTCTTTTTCAAGATATAATTTTAATAATTCGCAAATATTATTATCGTCATCGACGACTAAAACTTTTCCGTGTGACATAAAAGCAGTACCTCATTTTTCTCATTGCAGACTTTTTTCAATCAGTTGTACCATTATGATTATACAACATCAAGTTTGAGATTTCATTATTATATTATTAATGAAATATGAACTATTTGTAAACTTCACAGAATGTCGCTTGTTTACTCATATTCCGATAAAAAATATTTCATCAAATACACTTTTTCAGCGTATATTGTGAACGCCGCTTTTAGCAATTGAATCTTGTTCAAAAATGTTTTCAGCGATAAGTTCCATCTGTTCAAAGGTTAATTCTTCGGGGCGGGTGTTTAAGCCTATTCCGCAGAGGCTGAGTGTCGCGGCAACACGGTCTTTTACCATAGAAAGCCCCGATGAAAGCGAATTTAACAGGGTTTTTCGTCTTTGTGAAAATGCGGCTTTTACTACTTTAAAAAAGTCTTTGCGATTAAGTGAACTTCGTTTATTATCAATCTTCGTCAGTCTTATTACAGAACTTTCAACATTCGGCGACGGAAAGAAACTTCCTCTTGAGACATTAAAGAGAATCTCCGGCATATAGGCATATCGAACGGCATACGTAACAGCACCGCACTCGCGTGACGGGATTTTCGCGCAAAGGCGGAGAGCCGCTTCGCGCTGAACCATTACCGTGATTTGGTCGATTTTTATGTTGCTTTCGATAATCTTCATAAGGACAGGCGAGGTTATGTAGTAGGGGAGATTTGCACAGACTGAAACACTGCCAAAGCCGTCAAATTCCTCTTTTAAAAGATTTTTTAAGTCGATATTTAAAAAATCATCGTTTATGACTTTGAAATTCGTGTACTCCGAAAGTGTTTGCTCTAAAATCGGCATCAGGCGTTTGTCTATCTCAATTGCAACGACTTTAGAAGCTTTCTTGCAAAGTTCTTTCGTTAAAACGCCGAGCCCTGTACCGATTTCGATAACACCGGTTTTTCCGCTTGAGGGAATACCGGCTTCGGCAATGCGCGGGCATACAGACGGGTTTATGAGGAAATTTTGCCCCTTAGCTTTTGAGAAAGTAAACCCTGCCTCAATACATAAATCCTTGATGACAGATAAATCGGTAATTCTTTTTGTATTCACTTTATCACTCCGACAATGTATAAAACGACGATAAACACCGGTTGATGAACCGCATAGAAAATTAATGAATGACGTCCGATAAAATTTACAGCGGGCAATCTCGTATTATAGAAAAATCGCGGCATTTTGCCTTTAAGTATCGGCACTGCAAAAGCCGCTCCCGCCGCAAATACAAAGAAATATGGTATAAGCGGGAAATAGTCGCTTGAACTGAACGCATTTGACATTATCCCGAAAGGATAGGTAAACTCCGCAAAAGGCGCGTCTGTACGGTGAGGGAAATTAAACAGCGCGATGTACGCCGCCGTCATTGCCGTAAACACAACCGCCCACGGTATTTGGATTTTCTCAGTCAAAGGCTTAATGAGTGAATAAATCATCATAGACAGTCCGATAAACGTAAGCACACCGAAAATAATCGGGCTGCCCGGCATTATAACGCCGGTTATGATTGTAATAATTTGTCCGATGAAGAAAATCATTACGCCGCGTTTTAAGGAATTCCGAGAGAAATTCGTACTGACACCCGAGACAAAAAACAACAGCGAAAACATGGTTATATGCAGTAGTTCAAACCATGCAGAATAGAAAAAATCCAGACGAAACCCACAGAACTCTATCAAATCATAAAACAAATGATAAAGCATTATGTAAATCATAGCAACCCCGCGTACACTGTCAATAAAGTGTACGCGGTTTGCTCTGTTAAAATTTTGAAATTTATTTTCAGATTTCATCAGCCCTGAACTTTAGCTACAGCTTCTTCTAAGGTTAAACCGTGGTAAGCACCTGCGGCGAATGTCCGTCCGCTCTTTTTGTCGTCAACAAATGCGCCGAGGATAACGCCCGGCAAAGCCGATTCAGGGGAATTCGGAGCATTTGGACCGCCGAGGTCGGTTCTGCACCAGCCCGGGTCTGTCAGGCTTATAATTACATCAGTGCCCTCAACAACTGTTCCGAGGTCGCGTGTAAATTTATCGAGTGCGGCTTTAGAGGCAGAATACCCTGCCTGTTGGGGTTCTTTGTCAATACCGCTTGTGGTGTTTATAATACGTCCGAAACCCGCTTCAATCATCTTCGGCATAAAATGATAACAAATCATAGCCGGAGCGATAGTATTAATATAAAAACTCTGTTCAAAATCCGACACAGGGGTTGTGAAATATTCTGTGCGATACGCTATCTGAACAGCCGCATTATTAAACACTAATTCGACTTTAACGCCCATCGCATCAATTTTTTGAAGCATCTCTGTCACAGATTCGGGTTTGCCTAAATCACAAGCTACGGATTTTGTTTCAATACCGTATTTTGAAACCTTCTCGCAGATGGCTTTGTTATGTTCTTCATTGCGGCTCTGGATAATCAGATTACAGCCCTTTTGCGCCATAAAATCCGCAACAAGCGCGCCGATACCGCGTGCGCCGCCTGTGACTAAAGCCCATTTTCCTTTTACATTGGTCATTTTTTAGTTCTCCTTAATTTAAATTAATTTTTTCGCAAAAAATCATGTCTTATCAGCAATTATCTTATCACACCAAGCATCAAATTCCGGGTCGGGGATTTGACATTCGCTGTGTGTGAGCACGTAGTCGATAGTTTGCTTTACACCCTTATAAAACGGCATTTTCATTGTGAATTCGGGGACAAGTCGTTTAACCTTGCTGTTATCAAACACAACCGAATTGGCTTTGTCGCCGATGAGACTGCCTGTGAAGTCATAGTCTGAATATTTCACCAAAACTTCACTTGAAATGTGTACAGCGTTGAGTTTTATACCTAAAACCGCCGCGATATCCGAATAAATCTCATTCCATGTCAAAGACTCGTCCGATGTAATATGGAATGCTTCGCCGATGGCTTTCGGGTTATTCATCAAGCCGATAAAGCCTACTGCGAAATCTGAATTATGTGTCATAGTCCACAGTGATGTACCGTCACCGTGTATTATAACCGGTTTTCCTTCAAGCATACGTTTTACAACCTGATACGAACCTTTGTCGCCGTGAACGCCTAAGGGGATATTGCGTTCGTCATACGTGTGGCTCGGGCGTATAATCGTAATAGGGAAACCTGCTTCGCGATACTGTGAAATAAGATATTCTTCAATCTCAATTTTATCGCGTGAATACTTCCAATACGGGTTATAAAGCGGGGTAGATTCGGTAATAATATAGTTGCCGACAGGCTTTTGATATGCTGATGCACTGGATATGAACATGAATTGACGGCAGCGGTCTTTGAAAATTCTGAAATCACGCTCCGCCTGTGATTTAACAAAACAAATAAAGTCGCACACTACGTCAAACACAGTGTCACCTACAGCCGCCTCAATCGCCGCTTTGGCTTCCGCTTCGTTATTGATGTCCGCTTTTATAACTTGTGCGCCCGGTAAAATGTCATTTCTGCTTCCGCGATTTAAGATGTAGAGTTCTTCCCCCGCCTCAAGAAGCTTTTTTGAAATTGCGGTACTTATAGTACCTGTGCCGCCGATAAATAAAATTTTCATAATACCACCGTTTTACAACCGTTTAAACGATTACATTTTTTAATAAATATATTATAACTCAATATTACCAAAAAGTCAAGTAAAATTTGCCTTTTTAAAAATTTAATTATTTTCAATTCGCGATGAGAGTCTTTCAGAAATCCCGACACGTACACCGCGTAGAAAACTGTTTGTTAATTATTTATTTAATAAATGTTTAAGAAAGCGGGTTGACAAACCGAAAAATCTGTGCTATAATAAAAAAATGCAAATACTGTGAGATTTGAAGGAACAAAAATACAAAATGGATATCTTCCACGAACAATTAGTAAAGCGGCACAGAAGCGCACGTCAGTGGCTTATTAAGGCTTTAGCCTTAGTAGGACTGGGCTTTATCGCCGTAATATCACTTATTTTTCTGATGGGGCTCTTTCCTATGAATATGATACCGGCAGCGGGGCTTGTGTGGCTCGCGTGGTATGTTTCGGGCACTCAGGACGTAGAATATGAATACATCCTCACAAATGACGACCTTGATATAGACAAAATTATCGCAAAACGCAAACGCAAACGCCTTATTACGACTAAAGTTTCAAAATTTACAGATTTCGGCATTTACACTGACGAAAAATCCGATATGTCGGGGCTTACACTTATAAAGTGTACAGGGATATCTTATCCCGATGAAAACGGTGAAATCCCTGCATCTGTGACATATTTTGCCGATTTTCCGCATAACGCTCTGGGCAACTGCCGTTTACTCTTTTCACCGAACCCCGATTTACTTGAACAAATGTCAAAGGCTTTGCCCCGCGCACTCAGAATTTCTAAACCCAAAAACGATTAAACATAAATACAGCTTAAGACATAAAATAATAATGCTGAATAATTACAATTGTTCAAAAAAATAACGCCGCAGTCGGTGTAATGGGGCATTTTATGTTTGTCGGAATACATTCCGTTGATTATATCCATTTTTCAAAGATAGCACGCAAACCCGAGTTCCGCAGTAAGATTTTAACCTCTCATGAGATGAAATCACTTATGCTCAAGAGTTTCCCGACGCGGTACATTGCAATGATGTATTGCGCTAAAATCGCGTTTATAAAAGCGATGGGCGGCTCTGCATCGGGCTGCCGTATGAACGAAATATCGGTTTTGTTTGACTATAACGAGTCGCCGTATATAAGTCTTTTAGGCAGAACAAAAATTCGCTTTGAGGCGCGAAAATGTAAAATAAGCGTTTCGGCAAGCTATAACAAATATACCGCCGAGGCGATTGTGTTGTTATACCCGGTGGTAAAATAAAACAAAGTACAGATATTCGCTTTTACGCGGTGAGCATCTGTATTTTATGAAATACTACCATCGCGATATGCCCGCGGGGGCTCCCCGCCGCGGTTGCCGCGCCGATTATATATAAACTCATGAAGGGAACAAGAATAACAAACAATGAACATTTCCGAAAAATACAACCTTTGGCTTGAGAAAGCTACAGAAGACCCTGATTTAATCACGGAACTGAAATCAATTGCGGGTGATGACGATGCCGTTTATGACCGTTTTTACCGTGAGCTTGAATTCGGTACAGGCGGGCTTCGCGGCGTAATAGGCGCGGGTGAATACCGTATGAACATTTATACTGTGCGCCGCGCTACAGAGGGGCTTGCTGATTATGTTAAGGAAGCGTTCCCGAATTCGCCGTCTGTGGCGGTTTCTTTTGACAGCCGCATTAAGTCGGACTTATTCGCTAAAGAAGCGGCAAGGGTTTTAGCGGCGAATGATATAAAAGTACACATTTATAAAGAACTTATGCCGACACCGATGCTTTCATTTGCCGTGAGAGAGCTTCATTGCAGTGCGGGTATAATGGTTACGGCTTCGCATAACCCGGCTAAATATAACGGCTATAAGGTATACGGCGCGGATGGTTGTCAGATGACGCTTGATGCTTGTAAAACCGTTATGAATAATATTGACGATACGGATATTTTCACAGGTGTTAAACTCACGGATTTGAGTGCTGCACTGTCAAACGGCATGATAAGCTATATTCCCGACAGTGTTTTTAATAAATATCTTGATTGCGTACAGGCACAGTCTATTCACCCGAATATTTGCGCTTCAAGCGGCGTTAAAGTTGTTTATACACCGCTTAACGGTACGGGTAATAAGCCTGTCAGAGCTATTCTAAAACGCATAGGCGTTGAGGATATTACGGTTGTGCCCGAACAGGAATTCCCCGACGGAAATTTCCCGACTTGCCCTTACCCGAACCCCGAAATCAAAGAAGCTTTGGCGTTGGGACTTGACCTCTGTAAAACGGTTAACCCCGACTTACTGATAGCTACAGACCCCGATGCAGACAGAACGGGTATAGCTGTTCCCGGTCCTGCCGGATATGTACTCTTTACGGGTAACGAAGTCGGAGCTATGCTGCTTGAGTATATTTGTTCAGAGCGCACGAAACTCGGTACAATGCCCGATGAACCCATCACGATAAAGACGATAGTTACAACCGATTTAGTACGCGCAATCGCGAAAGCTTATAATGTCCGCGTGATTGAAGTTTTAACGGGATTTAAATTTATCGGCGAACAGATAGGGTTTTTAGAAGACGAAAACAAAGAGAATGATTATATCTTCGGCTTTGAAGAAAGCTATGGGTATTTAGCCGGAACATATGTACGCGACAAAGATTCGGTAGTTACATCAATGCTCATCTGTGAAATGGCGGCGTATTATAAGAGCAAAGGCATCACGATGCTTGAGGCGCGTGAAGAAATGTATAAAAAATACGGCGTATATAACCATTCGCAGAACAGTTTCACCTGTGAGGGTGCAGCCGGTATGCAGCGCATGGAAGAGATTATGTCCGACCTCCGCGCTAATCCACCGAAAACTATCGGCGGACTGACTGTAACTAAAATTGACGACTATATCGCGGGCACATCACAAATTACCCAAACAGGCGTAAAAACCAAACTCACCCTGCCGAAATCAGACGTATTGGCGTTCTATCTCACAGACAATGCCTCCGTAATAATCCGTCCCAGCGGCACAGAACCCAAAATCAAGGCGTATTACACCACTACAGGCACAACTAAAGCAGAAGCTGCTGCACTTGAAGCGAAGCTTGCCAAAGAATTCTCCGCTCGTATCGGGTTTTAGTTCAATTTCTTAAAAAATATCCCGCCTTGATTTATGTGAATCAGGGCGGGATTTTTGGTTTATACTAATATTCAAAAAAATGGAATGATGTGCGGGCGGTCAAAGACCGCCCCTACGGTAGGGGCGAACTGTGTTCGCCCGTTTTTCGGAACAAATTCAATCAATCCTTTAAATGTATATTAGTATGACTATGTTGTTATAAAATACGACCAGTAGTGTTTTTGACCTGTGTCTGCCCGATAATATCCGACTCCGAAATACTTGAAATCGGGATCTGTCAAGACAGCGTAGCTTGATGTGAGCCAGCCGTTAAATGCATCATCAGCAGAAGCCGGTCCGGCATAAATGGATGAATTGTAGGAGGCAGCAGGGTAGTTCAACTCTTGAAGCACAGTGTACCACAGAGTGCCGTTCGGGCGCGTGAAGGAGTTATCAATCGAAAGTTCCTCTGCTCTGATAAGTGCGGCTTCGGCGAGCTTTTCATTCAATTGTAAAGCAGGAGCACCGACTATTGCACGTTCGGCATTGATTTTAGTGAGTATTTCATCGGCGTAATCATCTGTTACGGCACTGTCAACACTTGTGAATAACTGTGTCCAGTGGTGTTTATACTGTGAGTCGGCGTAATAATAATATCCGATACCGATGAATTTGTTGTCAGGGTCCATAATATTTTCGTAGTGACCTTGAGAATTCATCCATCCGGTAAATGCCGCACTGACAGAATTCTGACCTGCGGCTATATTCTCGGCACAGCCGCTTGAACCGGGGTAGTTTATCTCTGCAAGGACACTGCTTGGATTTTCGCCGTTCGGGCGCGTATGTGAAAAGCTTGTCACAAGTTCTACTGAACGGATATTTGCAGCACGGCAAAGTTCTGTTGAGAGCTGAAGCGGTGATAATCCTGCCTCCGTGCGCGCCGCATTAATCATCACAAGCATTTCTTCGGCGTAATCATCAAAACTGTTATCCGGCAAATCATCGTCGCCAGTGTCAATTTCATCATCGCCGTCGTCAATTTCATCATCGCCATCATCGCCGTCGTCAATAATATCACCGCCGCCGATATCAAGGTCGTCATCATCATCATTATTATCGCCGTCATCAAGTTCATCGTTTTTGTTGTCACCGCTTGAATTAGTTTTGCCGAGGGTTACCTTCCATCCGGCGAGATGCTGTTTGATTAGTGTAACATCCATGTTTGAGAGAGTATTGTCACCGTTTGCATCTGCACCGTCAAATATTGTCACTTTCCATCCGGCAAGGGATTGTTTTAA
>JAISHV010000094.1 GCA_031262495.1 Ruminococcus sp. | reverse complement strand
CGGGATATCCCACTTATTTTTTTCAATCATCTCAGCGCGAACCGGCAAATAGTCGAGTAAAGCAAAACAACACGCATCATTCAAATGCACTACGCGCTCTTTATTGCCTTTGCCGAGAAGGCGCATTGTGCGGGCATCAAGGTCAATACTGCGCAAATTCAGCCCGGTAAGTTCACTAAGCCGCATTCCGCAATTTATAAACAGCGTGATAATACAATAATCCCGCGTAAAATACGGATTCTCCTCATTCATTGAGGACAGGAGCTTCTGACTCTCCTGAAGATTTAAAAATTTCGGCAATTTCGCGTGCATTCTCGGATAATCCAAATCCTTGACGGGGTTATCCTCTAAAAGCCCCAAATCCTTTGTTATACACGTAAAAAACGTGCTGAGTGAGGCTTGTTTACGCTTGCGGGTTGTAGCGGAATTACTGCGCTCCTGCATTGTAAATTGAAGATACTCGAGCGCGTCAAGCTTTTTGAATTTACGTAAATCAGCAAGGGTAACACTGGAAATATCAATATCATCAAAATCTGTTCCCGCCGAAACTTTACCGTTTAAACGCAAAAGAAATCTAAAAAAAATCCTCAAATCGTAAAAATACGTTTCGATGGTTTTCTCAGATTTCATTTTTATTACCCGCTGATAGCGAATGAACTGATTCAGTACATCCGGGCATTTTTGCGGGTCAATAGGGGATTTTGGCATTTTTAATTACCGATTTATTTTGACATATTTAACATTTACCGCCCGCAAAACAAAATAACGGGCGGTAACAAATTTTCTTTTCAGCTTAGCAACTTTTCAACACGTTTCATAGCTTCGGCAGTGTTTTCGTGAGTATTAAACGATGTCAGTCGAAACCACCCGCCGCCGTTTTCGCCGAAACCCTCGCCCGGAGTTCCGACAACCTGAATTTCATTTAAAAGATAATCAAAGAAATCCCATCCGCTCATACCATTCGGGGCTTTGAGCCATATGTACGGAGAATTCTTTCCGCCTGTGTAGGGGATATTTAAGGTTTCACAGGTATTTGAAATTATCTCTGCGTTTTTCATATAATAATCAATATTCGCCTGAATTTGTGCTCTGCCATCGGTCGAAAAAACTGCTTCTGCCGCTCTTTGAACAGGATATGAAACGCCGTTGAATTTACTGCCCTGACGGCGAATCCATGTTTTTAAAACGCTGACTTTTTCGCCGTTTTCAGAATAAGCCATCAGTTCATTCGGGATAATTGTATATCCAAGACGAGTACCCGTAAATCCGGCTGTTTTAGAAAGCGAACATAGTTCAACAGCACAAGTCCGCGCACCCGGGATAGCCATAATACTGCGCGGGAGCGATTTATCACGTATAAACGCCTCATAAGCCGCATCAAAAATAATAATAGCGTGCTTTTCATTAGCGTAATCAACCCACATTTTCAGTTCCTCGGCGGTATAAACACTGCCTGTGGGGTTATTCGGACTGCAAAGATAAATCATTTCGCAGTCTATATTGTAGTCGGGGAGTGCCTTAAATCCGTTTTCAGAGGTCGCTGCGGCAAAAATAATCTGTTTGCCCGCCATTATCGTACTGTCAACATAAACAGGGTATGCAGGGTCGGTAATTAAAACAGTATTACTTTCACTGAAAATGTCGGAAATATTACCGCTGTCGGATTTTGCACCATCATTGACCAAAATTTCATCAAGCGAAATTTCTGCGCCGTTTTCATTGTAATACGCCTTAATTTTTTCCTTGAGAAAATCATATCCGCGCCCGGTGTCTTCATAGCCGCGAAATGTTTCTTTAACGCCCATCTCATCAGCGGCTTTTTTCATAGCTTCAACCGCCGCCGCAGGCAAGGGGAGTGTCACATCGCCGATGCCCATTCTGATTAAAGGCTTATCGGGATTTTCGGCGGAAAAAGCCTTTAAACGTTTTGCTATTTCAATAAAGAGGTAGTTTTGTTTGAGTTTTAAAAAATTCTCATTAATTTTTATCATTACATTTTCCTACTTATTTTTATATAATCGCATTAAAAAGCATTATAAATCAATTTCACCGATGAAAACAGTCTCAGCACCGCCGCGCATAATTACTGTACCGTCGGCATTATAAGTTACATAGATTATGCCGCCCTTTAAATTCACGCGGATTTCGGTATCATATTCACAAAACCCGTTTAAGACACAAGCGACAACGGAGGCACACGCTCCTGTCCCGCAGGCAAGTGTTTCACCCGAACCGCGCTCCCATACGCGCATTGTTATTTCGGTTTCGGATATGCGTTTTACAAATTCTGTGTTCACTCTTTCGGGGAATATTTCATTGCGCTCGGTAAAAGTCCCGTACAATTCAAAATCATCGAAATCCACATCATCAACAAAAAACACAATATGCGGGTTTCCCATCGAAACAGCCGTTCCGAGGAGTGTTTCGCCGCCCGGCATCATCACAGGCTGATTAATAAAATGTTCCGAATCCCATCGCATCGGGATTTTAATACACTCAAGGTTTGCTTTGCCCATATTTACGCTGACAGAACTTACTTTCCCGTCAGTCACTTCAAGCTGTAAATTTTTAATCCCCGACAATGTCTCAAGCGTAACTTCCGTATTCGCGGTAAGTCCATGGTCATAGACATATTTACCGATACAGCGTGCGGCATTTCCGCACATTTTGCCTTCCGAACCGTCATTATTATACATTGCCATCCGAAAATCCGCGATTTCAGAGGGGTATATCAAAATAATACCGTCGCCGCCTATGCCGAAATGCCTATCAGAGAGAGTTATCGCCGCTTTTTCGGGATCACTCAGCTTCTCGGTAAACATATCAATATAGATGTAGTCGTTCCCTGCGCCGTGCATTTTTGTAAATTTCATCAGTTTTCATACGTCCTTAAAATATCTTTTGCAATTTCAATCTGAGGTTTACGCCTGTCCATAGCGTTTTTCTGAATATATCTGTGCGCTTCGGATTCAGTGAGGTTTAAGTATTTCGCCAACACCCATTTTGCGCGGTCGATATGCTTTATGTCACTGAGTTTCTTTGCCGCCGCATCGGCAAGCTTTTTTTGTTTTTCTATAAGTTTTTGTGCGGTAAATAAATTCGCAAATACCGCGAATGAATTTTCATTAAACTTTTTATCAATAATAAAAATTTCGGATAATGATTTATCATTATTATATTTTAAACAGTCGGCACTTTCTGCCGCAATCACGGCAATGATGTTTTTTTCAGCCGCCTTGCCGGCACACTCCGCCGCTCTTTCGTAGTCTGAGTCAAAGAAAATTACATCGTAGCTAAAACCTGATTCAATGTTAAATTGCCCCGATGAAACCGTAGTTTTTATATCGGGGAATTTATTTAAGAGATTATAAATTTCAATAAAGAAATTATCAGAATGGGAATACACTAAAATATTCATTTTAAGCTTCGGAGTATCGGGCATATTTAACCGGATAAGCCCGAAAGATGAATCAGTGGTTTACATAGAGTTGTGTATATGGATTCGCGGAGTTCGGGGTGAGCATATAAAAATGTGAAGCTAATATAGCCTCGGCATCAACACCGAATTTCTCAGCATAATCACAAACATCAGCGCGGATTTCGTCAAGGTCCGAAGGGGCCGCATCAACACAGCAAACCTGCGCGGGCAAAGCAATAGGCATCATATCCGTGCGAAGGAAAATCTTCCCGCCGTGCATACCTGTACCGCAATATCCGCCGACACATTGTCTGCCCTCAAAACCTAACCCGAGAACAATAATTCTGCCGCCCGCCTGATATTCGCCGAGGAAAGACCCTGTGCGCCCGCCGATAATAATACGCGGAATATGTTCTTGGTATTCTTTCATATGAATACCGGCACGATACCCGGCATCACCTTTTACAAAGATTCTGCCGTCGCGCATACCATAGCCGCAAGCGTCGCCGACACAGCCGTAGACGGTGATTTCACCCTGATTCATTGTATCGCCCGTAGCATCCTGTGCATTACCGCGAACGATTATAGTACATTTATTGAGATACGCACCGAGACCATTTCCGGGAGTGCCTAAAATCTCGATATTTTTATCGGTAACACCATCTCCGATATAGCGGTGACCGAGGGCGTTTTCAACGATAACGTCCTTTTCCGCCGCTTTGCGTACTGCTTCATTTACATCTTTATAATGCATCCCGGAAGCATTTATTTTTACAGCCATTTTATCTCTACCTTAATTAATATATCAATAAAGGGAATTTCGTATATAATTTTGTATATAAATTTATGTCATTTCGCGGGAGCATACTTAAAATAATAAAAGACTTCTCCGCGATATAGCCCTGCCGGGGCACCGGTCAATGAGATTCCGCAAGCTTTTTATTGCGGCGGATTTTTGAGAATGCAGCCATTAGGGGCTTATCTTTGAGCAAATCGAAATTACATTCCGATAAGGCAATGTGCTCTTTGATGAGGGATGTATAAATCCCGGCGCGGTCAACGTCGCCCATCAGAATAAACCCGACAAGCTTGTCGTCTTTGGTTATAAGCTTTTTGTAGTTTTCACCGTCAGTCACGACATATGTGTCACCTGTATAACTGCCCGCCGTGATTATATGAAGCCCGAAAAATCCGATAGCATTCATGGGGATAGCGTTCACGTAATAACAGAGATTCCCCGCCATGTTCTTTCCGGCAACCTCACCTTGTAAAAAGGCATTCGGAAGAAGGGCTAAAATCTTGCTGTCGCCTGTGGTGATATCAATAGATTCGGTACAATCACCTGCCGCGTAAATATCTTTGAGTCCGTCTACAAGCTGGGTTTTATCGGTAATTATCCCGCGATTAACTTTACCGCCGGCGGCTGAAACAAGTTCCGTATTCGGGCGAACACCGACTGCCATAATGAGAATGTCAAAATCTACAGTTTCACCGTTTTGAAGCTCTGCCGAATTTTCGCTGAATACCTTTACAGACGTGCCGAGTTTGAATGTAACGCCTTTATCTGAAATGTGCGTTTGCATAATCTTTGCGGCATCCTCATCTAAAATAGATGAAAGAATTCTGTCGGCAAGGTCTATTACTGTGATATTTTCGGTATATTCATGCACAGCTTCCGCCGCTTTAAGCCCGATAAGCCCCGCGCCGACAATCAAAACCTTTGAATCGGCAGTGAGAACCTCTTTAATTGCCTTCGCATCGTCAAACTTCATAAATGTAAATACATTTTTGACTTTTTCATAACCCTCAGTTTTCGGCACAAACGGTTTTGAACCTGTAGCACAAAGGAGTTTATCAAAAGCAATGGTTTTCCCGGAGGCTGTTGTAACAGTTTTTTCGTTTGCCGAAATCGCCGTAACGGTCTCACCGAGCATTGTTGTAACATTGTTCTTTTCGTAGAAATCCGGGTCGCGGTATTTCATATTCTCGTCAGTTACTGAATTTTTGAGCCAATATGAAATCAGCGGGCGCGAATAGGTAAAATATTTTTCATCCGAAATAAGTGTTACAGAACCGTCTTTGTCATATGCGCGAATACCCTCTATAGCACCGATTGCGGCGGCGGAGTTGCCTATAATAACGTAATTCAAATCTTCCGCCTACCTTTCTTCAAATACAATAGCGCCGTTTATACATTCTCTTACGCAAACGGGTTCGCCGTTTGAATTATCTGTACACAGCTCACATTTCGTGACAGTTTTTCCGCCGTTTTTCTTATCAATAACAATGCATCCATAAGGGCAGGTAAGTACACAGGTATAACACCCGACACATTTATCACGGTTAATTTCAACCACACCATCATTACACGACAACGCACCTGTTATACAAGCTTTAACGCAAGGTGTATCATCACAGTGACGGCACTGAACCGCAAAATGAACATCGCCGTCGTCCTCGACGTTAATGCGCGGAGTTGCGTCTTTGCCCAGTTTAAAGGCGGTCATAATATCTTTTTCGCCGCTGTTAGCGTATGCACACCAATATTCGCAGAGGTGACAGCCCAGACAGCGTTCTTCGTTTACATATACTCTTTTCACGTAAAAATCACTCTCCTGCGTGCTTGATGCCTAAAATTTCAAGTTCGCGGTCGTTCAAGCCCACTCCGCGAAGCATAAGTCGGTTGCCTTTTAATGATTCGATTGAATTGATACCCATACCGCCCATCATTTCTTTGATTTCATGATCCCATGCGTGAACAAGGTTTACAAGGCGTTTATAAGCAAAATCGGGGTTCAGGCGGCGTACAAGGTCAGCGCGCTGTGTGGCGATACCCCAGTTACACTTAGCACCGTGGCATGAGCGGCAAAGGTGACAGCCGATAGCAAGCAGAGCGGCTGTACCGATATAGCAGGCATCCGCGCCGAGAGCAAAGGCTTTTACACAATCAGCGGAGCTTCTTACAGAACCCGCAACCACAACAGACACTTCATTTCTGATGTGTTCATCGCGCAAACGCTGGTCAACTGCTGCAAGAGCAAGCTCTATAGGAATACCCACATTATCACGAATACGCGTAGGGGCAGCACCTGTTCCGCCTCGGAAACCGTCAAGCACTAAGATATCCGCGCCCGAACGTGCAATACCCGAAGCAATAGCAGCGACATTATGAACAGCCGCAATCTTAACCATAACAGGTTTTTTATATTCAGTAGCTTCTTTAAGCGAGAAAATAAGCTGACGTAAATCTTCAATCGAATAAATATCGTGGTGCGGGGCAGGGGAGATAGCGTCCGTTCCCATAGGAATCATACGTGTCTGTGAAACGTCGGCGTTAACCTTTTTACCGGGGAGATGTCCGCCGATACCGGGTTTTGCGCCTTGTCCCATTTTGATTTCAATGGCAGCACCTTGATCTAAATACTGTTTTGAAACGCCGAAACGTCCCGAAGCTACCTGAACTATAGTATTAGGTCCGTATTTATAGAAATCCTTATGCAGACCGCCCTCACCCGTATTATAGAATGTCCCGAGCTGAGTTGCGGCACGGGCTAACGATTCATGGGCATTATATGATATTGAGCCGTAAGACATTGCCGAAAACATAATCGGAACATCTAATTCAAGCTGCGGATACTCCGTGTCAGGGATTATCTCGCCGTCGTCGCCGCGCTTTATATCAAGCGACTTCTTCCCGAGATAAACTTTTGTCTCCATCGGTTCACGCAAGGGGTCAATGGAGGGATTTGTTACCTGTGAAGCATTAATAAGGATTTTATCCCAGTATACAGGCAAATCAACAGGGTTGCCCATTGAAGAGAGTAAAACAGCTCCCGTCTGTGCTTGAAGATAGTTTTCGATAATAAGCTTTTGAGGGTAATTCGCACCCTCGCGGAATTCGTTTTGGTTCTTACGGATTTTTAAAGCACTCGTCGGGCAAATAGTTACACATCTCTGACAATCAACGCACTGCGCCTCGATAACTTGCATTTTGTCAAAATCTTCGTCAAAATAATGCACTTCATTAGCGCACTGTCTTTCACAGGCGCGGCATTTTATACAGCGGTCGGTATCCCTGAGGACTTCAAACACCGCCGGAATATAATTTACAGACATTTACGGCGTCCCTCCTCGTTAAGTTCAGCAATCACGGCTTCTCCGCCGCGCGGTGCTCTTATATCTTCGGCATCTTTACAAATTGCCCGAATAGCACATTCTTCTGAGGCGATATAAAACATATCGTCCTTTTCGCCCACAACCATTGAGCGCAGTTTCAGACGGTCATTGAGTGCCATAAGTCCGCCCTTATAGCCTAAAATAATCGAGAAAGGACCTGTTATAAGCATACCGGCAAAGACATTTCGCAGATATTTTAGACGCTCACATTCTTTGGGTTCGCGGCGTTCAATCGTTGTCCAGAACGGAGCGGCGATAACTTCGGCGATTTCACTGAGTGTAAGTTTTTTCTTTCTGTTTAAAAAGTCAATGATATAAGTAATAACTTCTGTATCGGTTTGAAGCGTACATTGATATCCGAACATCTCGATAAAACGGCGGTTCGCGTCATAAGATGAAATTTCACCATTATGGACAATCGAATAATCAAGCAAAGCAAACGGATGAGCCCCGCCCCACCAACCGGGCGTATTTGTAGGATAACGTCCGTGAACCGTCCACGAATAACCGGCATATTCATCTAAACGATAAAAACGCCCGACATCCTCAGGGAAACCTACCGCCTTAAAGACACCCATATTCTTCCCGGAGGAAAACACAAAGGAATCCTTATGGTCTTTATTTATCTTAAGTACACATTGCGCAACATATTCTTCTTCGTCTAACTGACTTGCCGCAACCCTTGTCGGCAGGGGATTCACGAAATAACGCCAAATAAGCGGCTCTTTCGTAATCTCTTTTACCTGTTTTGTCGGGATTTTACTGAGGTTTATAATATCAAAATGCCGATCAAGATATTTTTCCGTGTAATCTTTTGCCTCGCTGCTCTCATAAAAAATATGAAAAGCATATTGGTCTTTATATTCAGGATAAATGCCGTAACCGGCAAACCCGCCGCCTAAGCCGTTTGAACGGTCATGCATAACCTCAATGGACTTTATGGCATCACCGCCGCTTATGCGGTTTCCGTTTCGGCTGATAAAGCCTGTTATGGCACAACCGGACGGTATCCTTATCTCGCCCTCTTTTTTCTGCATTTCTTCATCACTCCGTTTTGCATTTTTCATTTTAGCCAAAAACTTACATTTAGTTTATGCATAATGCAAATTATTAAATTAATCAATTAATTATATCACGAAAATTATCACTTGTCAAGCGTTTTTTGCAACTTTTTTTATAAAACTTGCATTTTTAATCGAAATCGCGCTCGGTTGAACGCGAAATCAGTGTTAATATTGAACGATTACAATGTATTTCAAGAAATAACCATTATTTACTCTGAGAAATTATTCATTACAAGCCCTGTGATAAGCTTCGGGAAAAAATAAGTGGATTTTTGCGGCATTTTCTCATTCGCTAAAGCTACATCCAAAATTTCCTGAACTTTAGTCGGATTTAAGATTACGGCGAAATCTGCACCGCCGAAATCAACAGCCGTCAAAGCCTCCGAAACATCACGTGTGTATGTTAAATTCTTCTGGTTCGCCATATTCTCTTTGTCGATACCGAGCAGTTTTTCAAGCACAAGTGTATGCAAAACAGAAACATCCAAACCGCAATAAGCATCGGATTTGTCGGGGAGAATCGCTTTCACGGCATTTTTATCTTTAAGTGTGAAAATATAACATTTCCCCGCGCCGCCGTAAACCGCGAATGTACATTTACCGTTAAAATAGTCCTTATGGAGAGCCGAATTCATACTGTCTTCATTGACGGTTTCTTTAATGTCAAAAAACTCTGCTGATTTCTTTATCAGTTCATCCAAACTGAAACCCGATAGTCCTTTTATAATACGATGAGTCGGGAAAATAACCAGCCCGTCACTTTCGATACTCACAAGCATCATAGCGACAAACCCTGAATTGGGGGTTTCTTTGCCGTTTGCAAGAAGTGATTTCTGAAAATTCAAAGCGGTCTCATAGCGGTGATGACCGTCCGCAATGTAAAGCTTTTTGTCTGCAAAAATTTCAACGAGCTTTCCGATAATGCCTGTGTCGCTTAAACACCACATTCTGTGAATAGTGCCGTCGGGTTCACAAACACACATATCGGGTGCATTTTGTGTCGCCGCTTCTAAGAGTTTTGACGTTTCATTTTCGGAGTCGATAAAGAGTGAATAAATCTGTGAGAAATTACACATGGTCTCACTCATCAAATTAAATCTATCCGTTTTCGCCTTTGACAGTGTTTCTTCATGCGGCAAAACTACACCGTCTGAAAACTCCTGTAGTTTCACAAGCGGAACAAAACCTTTAAGGCGGTTTCGCTTTCCGTTTGCAGTAAATTCCATCTCATAAACATATACACATTCGTTTGAATCAAGTTTTAAAACACCGTCTGTGAGCCATTCATTGAGAAGCTGTCCTGCCTGTTTATACCGGTCATCGCCTCCCGCAGGGAGTTCTAAACGGATAATATTCACGGGATTTTCTTCGATAAACTGTTCGCGCTGAGCGGGTGAAATTATGTCATAAGGCGGACAAACCAATTTGTTTAAATCCCCCGCAACCTCTGTGTCGTATCTCATACCTTTAAAAGCTTTTATTACTGCCACCGGGCAACCTCCGATATTTTAAATTTCTATAATTACAAAATTTGCGCGATTATTTCAAATCCATTCCGCAGCATTTTTTATATTTTTTGCCTGAGCCGCATGGGCACGGGTCATTTCTGCCAATTTTTTTCGTATTTTTACGCTGTGTAGTTTCGCCTTCCGCAACAGTATCTTCAGGATTGAGAACGCGTTCGCGTTTCGGAGGTTCTTTTTCTGTTTCGGGCTGTATTGTAAAGAGTATACGAATAGTTTCCTCGCGGATTGAATCAACCATTTGGTCAAACATTTCATAGCTTTCAAAACGATACTCAACGACAGGGTTTTTCTGCCCGATAGCGCGAAGTCCGATACCTTTGCGGAGTTCGTCCATGTCGTCAATATGCGCCATCCACTTCATGTCAACAACTTTTAAGAGTACAACTCTCTCAAGCTCGCGCATAACGTCAGCACCGACTTTAATCTCTTTTTTCGCGTAGAAGTCTTCTGCACGTTTTATGAGCATATCGGCGATTTGTTTTTTGCTGACGTTGCCGAGTTCCTCCGACGTATATTTAAAGTCGTCGTCGAGTGTAAAAAGTCCTCTGAAACGGTCGCGGAGACCTACTAAATTCCAGTCGTCGTGGATATTATCATCAAGCAGATATTCATCAATAGTACCTGTGATGAGTTCTGTAATCATCTTTAAGACATATTCGTGAATATCCTCACCGGCTAAAACCTTATCGCGCTGTCCGTAAATAATTGTACGCTGGGTTGACATTACATCGTCATAGTTTAAGACATTCTTACGGATTGAGAAGTTGCGCGCCTCGACTTTTTTCTGTGACGACTCAATAACTCTGTTAAGCATTTTCGCTTCAATAGGCATATTTTCATCAACATTAAGCGAATTCATAATGCCTTGAAGTCTGTCACCGCCGAACAGCCGCATAAGGTCATCTTCCAGCGACAGGAAGAAACGGCTTTCGCCCGGGTCGCCCTGACGTCCGGCACGTCCTCTAAGCTGATTGTCTATTCGGCGCGATTCATGGCGTTCTGTGCCTATAATAAAGAGTCCGCCCGCGTCACATACCTTTTTAGCTTCAACACTGATGGTTTCCTGCTCTTTAGCATAGAGATCGCGATACTGCTGACGTACATCTAAAATAGCCTCATCCTGTGTTTCGGCGTAACTCACGGCATAACCTAAAATATGCTCATCAATACCCGACTTCTTGAGTTTAACGACAGCCTTAAACTCCGCATTGCCGCCGAGCAAAATATCCGTGCCGCGCCCCGCCATATTTGTGGCGATAGTTACAGCCCCGAAACGCCCTGCCTGTGCTACAATCTCCGCCTCTTTGGCGTGTTGTTTTGCATTAAGTACTTCGTGCTTAACACCGCGCCTTTTGAGCATACCCGACAGAAGCTCTGATTTTTCAATTGAAACAGTACCGACTAAAACAGGTTGTCCTTTTTCGTGACACTCGACAATTTGGTCGATAATTGCCCCGTATTTCCCTTTTTCTGTCTTATAAACAGAATCATGGTTATCTATACGAATAACCGGCATATTTGTCGGGACTTCGATAACATCTAATTTATAGATTTCTTTAAATTCTTCTTCTTCTGTCTTTGCCGTACCTGTCATACCCGAAAGCTTTTTATACAGTCTGAAATAGTTCTGGAACGTAATTGACGCAAGTGTTTTGCTTTCATGAGCAACCTTTACGCCCTCTTTGGCTTCTTTTGCTTCAATAGCCTGATGTAAACCGTCGTTATAACGTCTCCCGATCATCAAACGCCCGGTAAACTCATCAACGATAATAACCTCGCCGTCTTTTATAACATAATCAATATCTCGTTTCATAATGCCGTTGGCTTTGAGTGCCTGATTTATGTGGTGTAAGAGTGTCGTATGTTCGGCATCGTAAAGGTTTTGTATATTAAAGTAACTTTCCGCCTTTTTAACGCCTTTTCGTGTTATAGTCGCGGTTTTTGCCTTCTCATCAACGATATAATCGTTATCTTCTGCCGCTTCGTCTTGGTCAACTTTATCGTCTGATTCTGCTACAACATAAGCTTTACAGGTACGTGCGAAATTATCGGCTTTGACATAGAGGTCGGTTGATTTATCGCCTCTGCCCGAAATAATAAGCGGAGTACGTGCTTCGTCTATTAAGATTGAGTCAACCTCATCGACAATGGCGAAATTATGCCCGCGCTGAACTTTTTCAGCGGCATAAATAACCATATTATCACGCAGATAGTCAAACCCGAATTCGTTGTTTGTACCATAGGTAATATCACAATTATACTGTGCGCGGCGTTCGTCATTGGTTAGCTCATGTAAAATACAGCCGATAGATACGCCTAAGAAATTAAAGACTTTGCCCATTTCTTCCGACTGTGACTTCGCAAGGTATTCATTGACTGTTACAACGTGAACACCATTCCCCGGGAGCGCGTTTAAATAAGCCGCACAACAGGCAACAAGGGTTTTACCCTCACCGGTTTTCATCTCGGCGATACGCCCCTGTTGGAGCACAATCGCACCGATAATCTGAACGGGGAACGGCTTTTTCCCGAGTACGCGCCACGCCGCCTCACGTACAGTCGCCAAAGCTTCAACTAAAACGTTGTCAACAGTCTCGCCTGTTTCCAGTCTCTCGCGGAATTCACGTGTCTTAGCCTTAAGTGCTTCGTCAGACATCTGTGAATATTCATCTTCCAAATCAAGCACTGCCTTTTTCTGCGGCTCAATCTTATTAATCTCGCGTTTACTGTAATTTCCGAATAATCCGTCGAACAGTCCCATAAATAACCTCTGCTTCTTAATTTATAAATAGCATACAAAAAACACAAATTGGCTTTTTGTAATAAAAACAAAACAATCACAAATTATTATACCATAAATATACCTCGTTGTCAATACCATAGGAAAATTTATTTAAAAATGCATGATTAATTTATCATGCAAAAGTGTTTTATCTTTTTTGTATAAAATACTTGACTTTTATTATTATTTTTGGTATAATAAAATGGTATTTATTCGTAAAGAATTTCTAAAAGCTCTTGTAAAACGTTTTTACGGCAGGTTAAAATTGAGAATTTTAGGCATTGACCCCGGCTACGCGATTGTGGGTTTCGGCATTGTTGAATATGACGGATATCAGTTTACACCTATAACATACGGAGCAATTACCACAGAGGCGCATACGTCATATAATTACAGGCTCCGCGATATTTATAAAGATATGACTGATTTGATAAATACTTACTCGCCTGACGAAATGGCTATAGAAAAGCTTTTCTTTAATACAAACCAAAAAACGGTAATTGACGTATCACAAGCCCGCGGCGTAATCCTCCTGTCGGCGGTTAATCTCGATATCCCGATAAGCGAATATACCCCGCTTCAAGTTAAACAATCGGTTGTCGGATACGGGCGCGCCGAAAAAAAACAAGTTATGGATATGACTAAGCAAATTCTGAAACTCAAAGCTATACCCAAACCCGATGATGCCGCCGATGCCCTCGCTTTAGCGATATGCCACGGACATTCGTCAAAAATACCTAAATGAGATTTTTAAAATGAAAATAAAAAGAATTTCATAGTTTTTTGTGGTCATCTTGAGATTTGAGAGGGAATAATACTTAAATGATTTACAGCTTAAACGGAAAAATTATACATAAAACAGCCGATATGGCTGTAATAGAATGCGGCGGCGTAGGGTATGCCTGTAAAACGACAATACCGACGCTGACAAAAATCGGTTCTGTCGGAGATAACGTACGTCTTTTCACATATATGCATATTACAGAAAATGCGCTTGATTTCTTCGGCTTCTTTGACGAACAGGAACTGTTGTGCTTTAAGATGCTGCTCTCTGTATCGGGGGTCGGACCGAAAGCCGCCATATCAGTTTTATCGTCGCTGTCGTCTGAAAAATTCGCCCTTGCAGTCGCCTCAGAAGACCCTGCGGCATTTAAATCCATTAAGGGAATCGGACTTAAAACCGCTTCGCGTATTGTCCTTGAACTCAAAGACAAACTGAAAAAACAAGGTGTACTAAGCGATGATATAAAACTCCCGTCAGGCGGTCACGGTAATGCCTCCGAAGCAATTTCGGCACTCGAAGTTTTAGGTTTCTCACAAAGTGAAGCTGTCAAAGCGGTAACATCATTGCCGCCCGAAAAATCAGTTGAAGAACTCATAAAACTGTCGCTGAAAAAACTTTCGGCGAAAATGTAAATTTTATCTTTAAGTAAAAGTGTAAAATAAAAATGCTTGCTTATCCGAATTATACCAACTGCTTTTTGAATATAATCTCATCGGTAAAGGCTTATTATAGCTCACCTATCCTTTACCCCACAAACCCGCAGGTTGATAATGCCTTAAAGGCGCGCCCTAAGAATATTATTTTAGGCGTTATTGACGGTTTGTCTCTTACAGGGCTTAAACAGAACACCGACAGCGGCAGTTTTTTGCGTGAAAATCTTGTCGGCTCAATGACATCTGTTTTCCCGTCCTCTTATGTTGCCTGTATAAACTCGTTTTTATCGGGGATAGCTCCGAATGAACACGGATATTTAGGTTCGTCACTGTTTTTGAAGGAATTCGGCAGTGTATATTCCGTGTCGGATTCAGCGGTTTCATCGCCGATACGCAATATTTTAGCCTACGAAGATATCTTCGGCGGTATCAAAAATTCCCGTCAAAATCCGCGTGTAACGGTTCTTTCCGATAAACAACTGCCTGTTTCCGCCGAATTTAAGTTGTGCAGAAATACAGATGTTGCATATAATGAGATTATAACCCTCTCCGTCGGTGTCCGTGATACATTTACTGTTTTATATATAAATAAAACAGCCGACTTAACAGTCCAAACAGGCACAACAAGCGATGAAGTATATAATTCACTTTCGGATATCGACAAATTATTCAGCGATTTAGCCTCGAAACTCACCGATACACTGTTTATAATTATCTCACTTCATGGGTTTACACAAAACAACGGTCAGATTCATTTGGCGGATATACCCGAACTTTATAATGCACTGTTTATGAACCAAACGATTGAGCCGAGGGCGGCTTCATTCGCGGTGAAAGAACGTCATTTAGATGAATTCTGTTCTGTATTTAGTGGTCTCCTCGGCAGTGAGTATATGCTTTTTTCAAAGGATAAACTCCTTGAGAGTAAAATTTTCGGCGGATATCGCACTCACAGACGGGTTGACGATTTTTTGGGCAATGTCTTCGCCGCCGCGATTTCAGGGCGAACGTTTGCTTCTGACAGTCCGCGCCAAACAAAAGCCGTTAGCGGCGGCATAACAGAGAATGAAATGATTTTGCCGCTTATTATGCACAGTACATCGCGTGATGAAAACTTTTCGCATGGGAAATTGATTTAAAATTTCTAAAAACAACAATGAATAAAAAATATTTTGGATTTAAATTGACCGACTTACCAAAACATAATTATCACATAAAAACGATATAAAATACAAACTTGGAAATTAAAGATGCTTGAAACTGCTGATTTTGAATTTGAAGACCGACGGCTGTCATCGCCTAAAGCTTTCGGCGGTGAAACCACTGATGATATTGAAATGAATTTGCGCCCGACGGTACTCTCGGAGTATATCGGTCAGGACAAAGTCAAAGAAAATATGTCGGTGTTTATAGAAGCCGCAAAAAAGCGAACTGAACCGCTTGACCATGTGCTGCTTTACGGTCCTCCGGGGCTTGGGAAAACTACTCTGTCCGGGATAATTGCGCATGAAATGGGCGTAAATATCCGTATAACATCAGGTCCTGCCATTGAAAAAGCGGGGGATTTAGCAGCACTGCTGACAAATCTATCTGAAAATGATATCCTGTTTATTGATGAAATTCACCGTCTTAACCGACAGGTTGAAGAAATAATGTACCCGGCGCTTGAAGATTTCGCTTTGGATATTATCGTGGGAAAAGGACCGGCAGCGCGCTCAATAAGAATTGATTTGCCGAAATTCACCCTGATTGGGGCTACAACACGTGCCGGGCAATTATCAGCACCATTGCGTGACCGTTTCGGCGTAATTATGCGGCTTGAACTCTATTCATTTGAACAGCTGAGTGAAATAGTACTCCGCTCAAGCGTAATTTTAGGAATTCCCTGTACAAATGAAGGTGCTTTCGAGATTGCGAAACGCTCACGCGGAACACCGCGTATAGCAAACCGACTGTTAAAGCGGGTACGTGATTTCGCGGAGGTTTTGGGTAATGGCAAGGTTACGGAAGAAATCGCCGTAATAGCACTTGACAGACTTGAAATTGATGCATTGGGACTTGATACTATTGATAAACGCGTACTTGAAATGATAATTAAAGGGTACGGCGGCGGACCTGTGGGGCTTGATACATTGGCGGCGGCAATAGGCGAAGAATCCGTAACCTTAGAGGACGTATGCGAACCCTATCTTATGCAGTTAGGTTTTCTTTCGAGAACCCCGAGAGGGCGATGCGCAACAGCTTTGGCATACAGGCATTTAAAATTACCAATCCCGCCGACAGCGCAAGCGGCACAAACAACAATGTCAGAATTAGCGTAAATTCTTCTGTATTCTGACTTCTGACTCTGTATTCTGTACTCTGTATTCTGTATTCTGTTTGAAGGAGCTTTTTAATTATGGGCAAACTATTCGGCACAGACGGTGCGCGGGGGATTGCGATCACAGAACTCACCTGTGAAACCGCTATGGCAATCGGGAGAGCTTCCGCTTTGGTTTTAGCAGAAGAAGCGGGGCACTCGGATGTAAAATTTATAATCGGTAAAGATACGCGTATTTCATCAGACGTATTAGAAGCGGCATTAGCGGCAGGTATAGCATCTGTAGGCGGGAGTGTATATTCCGCCGGGGTTATACCTACACCGGGTATCGCTTATCTTGTAAAGGAAAAAGGCTTTACAGCCGGGATTGTGATTTCAGCCTCTCATAACAGTATGGAATATAACGGTATCAAATTATTTTCATCAACGGGATTTAAACTCCCGGACGAAACAGAAGATGAGATTGAGGAACTTATATTTAATAAGCCCGAACGGCTTAAAACTGCACTTAAATCAAATGAAAAAGTCGGGCGTATTTTTGAGTACCCCAATGCCGCCGCTGAATACTCAAAACATCTTTTATCTATATTGCCGCATGGGTTCAGTGCTGACGGTATGCGCATAGCCTTAGACTGCGCAAATGGTGCTTCAAGTACTACAGCAGAGATGATTTTCGGTGCACTGGGTGCTAAAGTATTTATGATAAATGCTTCGCCGAACGGCAGCAATATAAATGCCGGGTGCGGCTCAACTCATATGGACGGACTTATACGCTTTGTCGGCGAAAAACGCTGTGATATAGGGCTTGCTTTTGACGGCGATGCAGACCGCTGTCTTGCGGTTGACGAAACAGGTGCAATTATTGACGGCGACAGGCTCATTGCTCTGTGTGCTAAATCAATGGCAGAAGAAGGTACACTTAAAAAGAACACCGCCGTTGTTACGGTTATGACGAATATGGGATTTCTGGAATTCGCCGAAAAAAACGATATCAATGTAGTATCAACCAAAGTAGGCGACCGCTACATAATCGAACAAATGGCAGATAAAGGATATAACCTCGGCGGCGAACAATCCGGGCACATCATCTTTACAGATTTTTCAACAACCGGCGACGGCGAATTAACAGGACTCAAAGTAATAGAAATTATGCGGTCTACCGGTAAAAAACTCTCGGAATTAGCAGAAGTAATGACTGTTTACCCCCAAACTATGATGAATGTAAAAATCCCTCAGCATTTCCGTGAAATCTGGAAAAACAACCCCGATATTGAAGCAACCATTAAAAATGCAGAACAGGCACTCGGGAAAAACGGCAGAATACTCGTACGCGAAAGCGGCACAGAGCCGCTCATAAGAGTAATGGCAGAAGGCAAAGTCCTATCGCAAATAAATGAATTGGTTATGGGCATTTGCAACACCATTGAGTCAAAGATAACCTCCCAAGCATTAGTGTAAAGTAAAATTCATTACAATAACATTTTACATTAAAGGATTTATATGAGATTTTCCGATGAAATTGACGGATATGAATTGCTTGATACAACTGACGGGGAAAAACTTGAACGCTTCGGGGATTTTATGTTTATTCGCCCCGACCCGCAAATAATATGGAAAACCGACAAAACGCCCGAATGGCGTAACGCCGATGCGCATTATATCCGTTCGGATAAAGGCGGCGGACACTGGGAATTCAAACGTGAAATCCCGACGCAAAATTTACGCTGTTTAGACGGTAAAATCCGCTTCACAGTCCGCCCGACAGGGTTTAAACATATGGGGATTTTCCCCGAACAGGCTGTTAACTGGAAATTTCTCTACGATTTAATTACAAGTGCAAACCGCCCGCTTAAAGTCTTGAATTTATTCGCATACACAGGCGGAGCGACACTTGCCGCGGCAAGCGCGGGAGCGGAGGTTACCCATGTCGATGCCTCAAAAGGGATATTACAATGGGCGCGTGAAAACGCCGCGTTGTCAGGGCTTTCCGAAAAACCTATTCGTTGGATAAACGACGACTGTGAAAAGTTCATACGCCGCGAAATCAAACGCGGAAAACGATACGACATAATCATAATGGACCCGCCGTCATACGGGCGGGGAACAACAGGCGAAGTCTGGAAATTAGAAGACTCCATTTATGACCTTATAAAACTTTCAGCCGAAGTACTGACCGAAAATCCGGCGGCATTTTTACTCAACAGTTATACTACAGGGCTTTCGGCTGACGTGATGGAATACCTGCTTGCGCTTCTTTTAAAAAGTAAATTCGGCGGTAAGGTTTCATCCTCTGCTATTGGCATAAAATGCGCATCAAGCGGACTTTTCTTACCATGCGGCAGTACTGCAATTTACACCGGTGAATAAATATAAATACAAGGAAAACGATGAGCGCAAATAAAGAAATTAAAGAAAATATCAATATAAAAAACGTCAGTTTCAGCTATAATTCAGACGAAGAAAAAGGCACTCCGCTTATACTGAATCACTGTAATTTAGAGATAAAAAAGGGTGAATTTATCGCGGTTTTGGGTCACAACGGCTCAGGTAAATCCACACTCGCAAAGCTGATGAATTCTATTCTCATACCGACAGATGGTATTGTTTTAGTTGACGGTTTCGATACGTCCGACGAAGAAAACCTCTTTGATATTCGCCGCCGTGTGGGAATGGTATTTCAAAACCCCGATAATCAAATTGTAGCGACAATTGTCGAAGAAGATGTAGCATTCGGGCTTGAGAACTTAGGCACAGAACCTGCCGAGATGCGGCAAAGAGTTGATGAAGCACTCAAAGCCGTCGGAATGTACGACTACCGTAATCACGCGCCGCATAAACTCTCAGGCGGTCAAAAACAACGTGTAGCTATCGCCGGAATAATCGCTATGAAACCCGAATGTATTGTGTTAGATGAGCCCACAGCTATGCTTGACCCTAAGGGCAGAGAAGAGGTTATGCGGACAATAAAAATGCTCAACCGCGACTATGGTATAACTGTAATTCTCATTACGCATTATATGGAAGAAGCCGCACAGTGCGAACGAATTGTTGTCATAGACGGCGGAAAAGTTTTAATGGACGGCACCCCCGAAAATGTATTCAGTGAGGTTGAGTTATTAAAATCCATTGGGCTTGACGTTCCGCAAGTCACAGAACTGATGTATCTTTTAGGCAAGCACGGTTACACGTGTGACACTCATATTATCACAGAAAACGACTGTACGGATTTTTTAGCGAAATTTTTATCAGAGAAAAAATAAAAAGAGGAATTTAACGTGAAAGTACAAAGAATTTCATAGTTTTTTGTGCTCATCTTTAGAGGGAACGGTACTTAACATGACCGCCGTAAAAACCGAAAACTTAACTTACACATACGGCATCGGTACGCCTTTTGAAAAAACCGCCGTTAATGACGTTAATCTTGAAATAGAACAAGGCGAACTGGTCGGCATTATCGGTCACACAGGCTCCGGGAAATCCACGCTTATCCAGCATTTAAACGGGCTTTTAAAACCGACTTCCGGGCGTATTCTCATTGACGGTGCGGATATTTGGGACAAGTCCGCGAACAGGCGCGACGTGCGATTTAAAGTAGGTTTGGTGTTTCAATATCCCGAGTATCAGATTTTTGAAGATACCGTCGAAAAAGATATTGCATTCGGTCCGAAAAATATGGGACTGAGTGATGACGAAATAAAAAAACGCGTAATAGAAACCGCCGAAATAGTCGGTCTTTCACCTGAAATTTTAACCAAATCCCCCTTTGAACTCTCTGGCGGACAAAAACGCCGCGTAGCTATAGCAGGCGTAATGGCGATGGAACCCTCCGTCCTCATTTTAGATGAACCCGTAGCCGGACTTGACCCCCGCGGGCGTGAAAAAATCTTAGCGCAAATTAAAACTTATCACGCGAAAAAAAATGCTACCGTTTTGCTGATTTCACATTCAATGGAAGATGTAGCGCGGTATGCTTCAAAAATCCTTGTGATGAATGAAGGCTCTGTTTACTGTTATGAAGACACGCCGATTGTATTTTCAAAAGCCGAAGAACTTGCAAAAATGGGGCTTTCAGTACCGCAAATTACAAAAGTTTTTTTAAAACTCAAAGAGCGCGGATTTGATGTACGAACGGATATTTATACTATTGATTTTGCAATTAAGAAGCTTTTGGAAATGAAAAACTGAAAATTACAATTTCATAAATTAATTACGGGACTTCACCGAAAATGGGAAGTACCCTGAAAACGGAAAACAAATGTTAAAAGATATAACCATCGGGCAGTTTTTCCCGGGAAATTCTCTGCTTCATAAGCTTGACCCGCGATTTAAAATTATTATCACAGGCATTTTTATAGCTATGCTGTTTGCGGCTCAAACTTTCACAGCTCTCATTCCCGGGGTAGTTTTTATGATTATCGGATATGCGGCTTCAAAGATACCGTTTTCGCTGATGATTAAAAGCCTTAAACCTATAATCCCGATTATCATTTTTACATCAATTTTAAACCTCTTTTTCCTTGACGGTATTGTGATTTTCAAGCTGTGGATTATAAAAATAACCTATGACGGCGTAACCTATACCGGAATGATGATTATCCGCATTATAGCACTCATAGCAGGCTCAAGTCTTCTGACATATACAACCTCTCCGATAGCTTTAACCGATGCTATAGAATCCCTTTTATCGCCGCTTAAAAAGATAAAATTCCCCGTTCATGAGCTTGCGATGATGATGTCGATTGCTTTGCGGTTTATCCCGACGCTTATTGAAGAAACGGATAAAATTATGTCCGCTCAAAAGGCAAGGGGTGCTGATATGGAAAGCGGCGGTCTAATTCACCGCGCTAAGGCTTTGACCCCGATTTTAGTGCCGCTGTTTGTTTCGGCATTTTCACGCGCTATGGAACTGGCTACGGCAATGGAATGCCGCTGCTACCGAGGCGGCGAGGGAAGGACACGCCTCAAACAACTCAGTTCATCTGCCCGCGATTATCTCACAACCTCATTTTCGCTGATTTTTCTGAATATGGTGTTTTTACTGAATGTCTATATGGCAGGATAGTCCGCAATTATAAAGGATAAAAATGTTTACTCCGCCCGAAGAAAAACATAACATAAAAGTCATAATGAGCTACTGCGGTACTGCATACCACGGTTTTCAACGCCAAAAAAACGCCGTAGGAATTCAGTCAATTATCGAAGCAGCACTGTTTGAACTGACCGGCGAAGAGATATCAATAAACGGCTGTTCGCGTACAGACACAGGTGTTCACGCAAATGAGTACTGCTTTAGTTTTTATACCGATTCAAAAATAATACCGAAAAAATTCGTCACGGGACTCAATACAAAATTACCTGTTGATATGGCTATAAAATCCGCTGAATATGCCGATCCACTTTTCCACGCAAGATATTCCTGTAAAGGTAAAGAATACGTGTATTTTATTCAAAAAAGCAACATCCGCGACCCGTTTTTATATAAAAGGGCATTGCTCTATAAACGCCCGATAGATACCGATAAAATCCGCCGAAATTTACCTGATTTTTTGGGCACACATGATTTTGCATCATTTTGCGGACAAAACGGCAAACGTGAAAATACAGTGCGAACAATTAATGAAATTTTGTTAAACGAAGATGAAAAATGCATAAAAATACTTGTAAACGGCGACGGTTTCCTTTATAATATGGTAAGGATAATAGTCGGCACTCTCCTTGAAATAAACGAGGGCAAAAAGCCCGAAGGCTGTATAGCCGATATTATTTCATCCTATGACAGAAACAAAGCCGGAAAAACCGCTCCGCCTGAGGGTTTATATTTGAATAGGGTTTTTTATTAAGCATAATTTTCAATCATTAATTACAATATTTTGTAATGCTTAAAACAAGGATTTTTTACCTTAAGGACTTGTAAAGTTTATGGCGATTACCGATATTTCTAAACGACGGCACGAACGGCAAATGAAGAAGATACTCAAAATCGTGTTCAGAGTTTCTATTCTTATTATTATTGCAGGTACTGCCGCCGCCGTTATCCTGACCAAGGATTTATGGTATCCGCGCCTCGGCGGAATTTTATCGTCCGACTCCGGTGAACAAACAGAGACAGTGCTTGCGGCAGGGGAATTCCCGATTATTATACCGGAAAACAAAAGCCTTTCGGTTAAACTCATAACAGACGGATTCGCTATGCTGACAGACACACGGCTTATTACATACACAAGTGCCGGAAAGGTTAAACTGTCTTCTTCTCACACATTTAAAAACCCCGTTATGAATTGCAGTGACGACGATATAATTACATATGATCTCGGCGGAAAGAAATTTTCCTATTTTAAAAAGAATAAACTCGGTTTCACTAAAGAGACAGACCGCGCTATTTTACTCGGACGTGTTAAAAACGGCTACACCGCAGTTGTGACCGAAAGCGACAAGTTTTTAGGCGATGTGTTTGTTTATGACGCAAACGGGAATAATATCTTTAACCTGAATACTACCGAAAGACTGATTGACATAATGTTTAACGCAGATTGCAGCGGTATATATATCACTGTCCTGAATTCAAAAAGCGGCGACCTGACATCACAGATAATGTACTACAGCCTGACAGAAATCACCAAAGACGAAAACGGAAACGCCCTGCCACTCTATCAAACAGAGGAATATCCGACATTGTCGCTTCAAACAGCAATGTTCGGTGATGATAAGCTTATCCTGATAGGCGACCGCGAAACACTTGTATTTGACTATCAATGCCGCTTGATTTCACAGCTTGATTATAGCTTATCGCTGAAAACTTTTGATTGCGGCAAAAATACGGCAATGCTTATATTTGAAGATTTCAGCGGAAAGAGTGTTCATTTTGCTGCTTTAAATGCCTTGGACGGGAAATTTTTAGAATTCACATCAGACTTTGAAATCAAAGATGCCGTGTGTACTGAAGATGAACAGGGCGAAGCAGTAATATTCATACTCGGTGAAAACGAAATACGTCAAATTAATACTCTCAATACTGAATTACGAAATCTTTCGCTGACAACAGAATTCTTGAATATTATGTCAAACGGCAAATATATATATCTTATCGGATTTGAAGAAATTAACAGAATAACTGTGTAAATTCAGAAAAAGGAATCTATGTTAGTTGACATTGCCGCATTACTAATACTTGTACTATGCCTTGTGTGGGGCTACAAAAACGGGCTTGTACGCTCTTTGCTTGCTATAATTTTAACGGCAGCGGCTGTAATGCTTGCCACGTGGCTGTCTGATATTACTTCCGTTTTGGTATATGATAAGCTGATAGAACCCGAGATCACAAAAACAATGGTGAATTTAACCTCTGAGTACCGCCAAACCAGTGAATATCAAGGAATTTTAGACGGGTTAAATGATGAAAACAGTGAATTAACAGATAACGAAACTGAATTTGACGCAATTTCTTCATCAGACAATAAAAGTTTACAAAATAAAGACTTGACTAATTCCGAAATAAGTGGTACACTTGATAGTGTTATAAATAATATGTCAACAGGTTTTGCTTCTTATATCAGCGAAAAAACCGGCATTTCTACCGCTGACACCAGTTGGTATTCTGATGTCTACACACTTGATAACACCGAAAAACTTGAATTTTTAGCCAATCCCCTTGAACATTTGAGCGAAATTTTCACAAAAGAGATAATAAAGCCCGTACTGACAAGGTTATCCGCATCTATTCTGTTCTTTGTGTTTCTTACACTTATTTGGGTGGTTTTCAGTATTATTTTAAAGACCACGGGTGTAATCAATAAACTCCCGCTTATCGGTACTGCAAATAAAATACTCGGTGCTCTGCTCGGGCTGTTTTTTGCGGCAATTATAATTTATGTAATGATTATGCTGATGGATTTGATTTTTACATTTACAGGCGACAATTCACTTTTTGACGGGAGTTTTTCGGCAGATTATTTTTTGAACAATTAACAATTAATGAATACAGATTATAAATTTTCTAAAAGAGGTTTTAAATATTATGTTATGTACAAGATGTCATAAACGAACAGCCGTGGTTTTTGTCACCGCAATGCAGGGTAACGAAAAGCACAACGAGGGCTTTTGCCTTTCATGTGCGCGTGAACTCGGCATCCCGCAGATAAGGGAATATATAGACGAAATGGGTATTGACGAAGATATGATTGATGAACTCTCCGAAGAAATTACACTCGAAGATGATGAACTCAACGGCGATTCATTCTCTCCCGGCGGCACTGCTGCTTTGCCCGGGTTTATTCAGAGTCTCTTTTCCGGAATAGGACCTTTCGGCGGCGGCGCTCCCGCGCCCGGTTCACAAAAGGCACCCGAACCGCCTAAAGAAGAAAAGAAAGTTGAAAAACCGAAGAAAAAGAATAAATTTCTCGACAGCTATTGCACAAACCTCACCGAAAAAGCCATAAACGGCAAGATGGATATAATAATCGGGCGTGACAAAGAGATTGCACGTGTTATCCAAATCCTTTCACGCCGCCAGAAAAATAACCCTTGCCTTATCGGTGAGCCGGGTGTCGGCAAAACCGCTATTGCAGAGGGTATTGCTCAGCGTATAGTGTCAGGCGACGTTCCCAGCCGCCTTTTAAACAAAAAAGTATATCTGCTTGATATGACGGCTATTGTCGCGGGCACACAGTACAGAGGGCAATTTGAAAGCCGCATGAAAGGGCTTATAGACGAGGTTCGCGCAGACGGTAATGTTATTTTATTCGCCGATGAGGTTCATAACCTTGTAGGCGCGGGCGATGCCGAAGGTTCAATGAACGCCGCAAACATCCTCAAACCCGCTTTGTCAAGGGGCGAAGTACAGCTAATCGGGGCTACCACTTTCAAGGAATACCGCAAATATATAGAAAAAGACTCCGCGCTCGAACGCCGCTTCCAACCCGTAACCGTTGAAGAGCCCAGCGTTTCCGAAACCGAACTCGTATTAGCGGGTATCGCCAAATATTATGAAGAACACCACCGCGTGAAGATTACGGATGCTATCGTACACTCATGTGCGGTTTTATCGGAACGTTATATAAACGACAGGTTCTTACCTGACAAGGCTATTGATCTGCTTGATGAATCGTGTGCCTGCGCCGCAATCAGAAGCCCTGAGCTGTCAGAATTCGACAAATTAGAAAAATCCATGTCAGATATAGAAAATGACATCACCACAAGTCAAGAAGCCCCCGACCCGGACTACGAACACCTCACAAATCAAAAATACAACCTCTCTATCTTAAAACAAAAAGAAGAAGAACTCCGCCCGAAAGCCGAAAGCGTATATGTTACACAATCGGATTTAGCGAAAGTTATTGAACTCTGGACAGGTATACCCTCCGACAAGGTAAATGAAAGCGAATACAAACGCCTCGGAAGCCTTGAATCAATCCTTAAATCGCGTATTATCGGTCAAGACGCGGCAGTTGAGCTTGTTGTAAAAGCCATTAAGCGTACACGCGTTCAGCTTTCAAAACGCCGCCGCCCTGCAAGTTTCATTTTTGTAGGACCTACAGGTGTCGGTAAAACGGAACTCGTCAAAGTTTTGGCGAACGAACTCTTTAACGACAATGACCCCCTCATCAGACTTGACATGACCGAATTCATGGAAAAACACACTGTCAGCCGCTTAGTAGGCTCTCCTCCGGGATATGTGGGGTATGATGATGCGGGACAGCTCACAGAAAAAGTCCGCCGCAAACCCTATTCCGTGATACTGTTCGACGAAATTGAAAAGGCTCACCCCGACGTTATGAATCTGCTTTTACAGATTTTAGACGAGGGCAAAATCAAAGATGCACAAGGCAGAAGCATAAACTTTGAAAACACCGTAATCGCTATGACGAGCAATGCAGGTTCAACAGACAAATCAACAGGTGTCGGATTCAATAAAACAGTCGGCGATATCACGAAGGAAAAGGCTTTAAACGCTCTGAATAAATTCTTGCGCCCCGAATTTTTAGGGCGAATTGATGAAGTCGTTGTGTTTAATCCTCTGTCAATCGAAAACTACAAACAAATTGCCTCACTTATGCTTGAAGAAATGCGTGAACCGCTCAAAGAAAAAGGCATATCGCTTTCTATAACCGATGAAGCACTCACCAAAATTGCCGAAAAATCCCACGGAGGCAAATACGGTGCACGTGACATTCGCAAATTCATCCGCGAAAATATCGAAGACAAAACCGCAGAAATCATTATCGAAAGCATAGAAACGCCTGTAGCCGTTATCGACATCAGCGTTTTAGACGAAAAAATAGCCGTAACATCAAAATAATCCGCAAAACGGCAAACTTTAAAAACGAAAAACGGAAAAATAAAAATGGTAAAATTCGGTCCCGGCGGTCTCGGGGAAAGTTTTGTTCAAATGGGCTATAAAAAGCCCGTTCAGACAGGGGAATACCTCGAGAAATTCCGCCTGACGGCATATGAATATGAGTGCGGACAAGGTGTAAGAATTTCCGAAGACAGTGCAGTCGAAATAGGCAAAACCTTGAAAGAAAAAGGTATCGCCGTTTCATTGCACACGCCATATTTTATATCGCTCTCCTCGACAGAAGAAGAAAAGCGTTTAGGGTCAATCAGTTACATTCTCTCATCAGCCAAAGCCGTAAAAGCCTTAGGCGGAACGCGTATAATCATACACTCGGGCTCGTGTTCAAAAATCACACGGCAAGAAGCATTAACCCTCGCCGTTTCGACAATGAAGAGTGCCCGCTCGGCACTCATTGAAAACGGACTTGAAGACATAGTCTGCTGCCCCGAAACAATGGGCAAAATCAATCAGTTAGGGACACTTGAAGAAGTAATAGAAATATGCAAAACGGATGAAACCTTCTGCCCCTGTATAGATTTCGGACATCTCTACGCACGGACACTGGGAGGCTTACGCACAAAAGAAGATTACGCCCATATTTTAGATACTTTAACGAATGAATTGGGTACATACCACGGCAGTAATTTCCACGCGCATTTTTCGCGTATTGAATATACTCAAAAAGGCGGCGAAAAAAAGCACTTGACTTTCAGCGATAAAACATTCGGACCTGATTTTAAACCTCTGATTGAACTCATAAAAGAGCGTTCCCTGACACCGACTATCATCTGCGAAAGTGCAGGCAGTCAGACAGAAGATGCAAAGACTATGATGGAGTATTATAAATCCCTATGAACATTTTAATCTGCAACGGACCGAACATAAACCTGACAGGCGAACGCGATGCAGCTCAATACGGCGCAGAAACCTACGCCGATTTGTGTAATTACTGGACAGAGAGCGGCAAAGAATCAGGGATTGACATTGAGGTTTTCCAGAGTAACTCCGAGGGTGCACTCATTGATAAAATCCATGCGGTGAGAAATACCGCCGACGGGATTATATTGAATGCCGGAGCATTAACGCATTACAGCTATTCACTGAGAGACGCGGTTGAAGCGGTAAAAATCCCCGTAATCGAAGTCCATATGTCAAATATCCACGCCCGCGAAGCGTTCAGACATACATCTGTGATTGCCCCTGTCTGTAAAGGTCAAATCTGCGGTCTCGGGAAATACAGCTATATCGCGGCAATGTCGGCACTCGCCGATATCAATAAATCACAACAGAAAAACGGAGTAAATAAACTTTGACGAAAACTCAAAACCTGATTAATGCCTTAAATGTCAACGATGAATGTCTGCTTATTACATCTGACATTAACCGCGCATATTTTTGCGGCTTTGCGGATACTGACGGATATCTGGCGATTTTTTCAGACAAAGCTTTTATGCTGACGGATTCACGATTTTATGAAGCCGCCGCGCAAAATGTTACAACGCCTGACATTTCTGTTTTAAAATCACAAAAGCCTTTTGAACAAATAAATGAACTGCTGAAATCCAAAAATTGCCGTGAAATCCTCCTTGAAAATGATAATGTTACACTTACGCAGTTTAATAAGTTAAAAGAAAAATTCCCCGACTGTACTGTCAAAGGCAGTGAAGAACTCAGCCGCGAAATTAAACTTTTGCGTGCTCAAAAATCAGAAACCGAACTTCAATGTATTAAAAAAGCCCAAAGTATTGCAGAAACGGCATTCAATGAAATTCTGTCATTTATAAAACCGGGTATTAAAGAAATCGAAATCGCTGCAGAACTTGAATATATAATGCGCCGTAACGGCTCAGAGGGAACGGCATTTGACACAATCGCCCTCGGCGGAAAGAATACATCCGTCCCGCACGGCGTTCCGGGCGAATATGAGATACAAACGGGCGATTTTGTTCTCCTTGACTACGGAGCGACTTACGAGGGATATAAAAGCGATATGACGCGCACTGTCGCCGTCGGGAGTATTACGCAAAAGCAGAGCGAAGTCTACGAAATTGTCCTCAAAGCACAAAAAGCGGCACTATCGGCGATTCGCCCCGGTGTAATCTGTAAAGATATCGACAAAGCGGCGCGGGATATAATCAAAGAAAACGGCTACGGCGAAAATTTCGGTCACGGTCTCGGGCACAGCGCAGGTCTTGAAATCCACGAAGCCCCGAATTTTAACACGCGTGATGAAACCATACTAAAACCCGGTCACATAATGACCGTCGAGCCGGGTATATATATCGAAAACACTTTTGGTGTAAGAATTGAAGATATGGTTTATATTACCTCTGATAATTACCTAAATCTTACAAAAGCCGACAAGAGTTTAATTATTTTATGAACAAATGTTAAATTTATATAAAATAACTTGATTTTCAAGGAAAAACAGTGTATAATCAATGTGATACAGTTATGTAAAAACACTGATTTTAAAAAACGGGAAGCCCATACACCGGTTCTCGAATATAGGAGAGTTTATCAATGCTTACAGCAGGAGATTTCAGAAACGGCATTACTTTTGAAGAAGACGGCAACGTTCTTCAAGTTATCGAGTTTCAGCACGTAAAACCGGGGAAAGGTGCGGCATTTGTTCGTACAAAAACCAGAAATGTTATTACCGGAGCGGTAGTAGAAAAATCGTACAACCCGACAGCTAAGTTTGAAAACGCATTTGTTGACAGGAAGGACATGGAGTATTCTTACGCAGACGGCGACCTGTTGTACTTTATGGATCAGGAAACCTACGAACAAGTGCCCATAAACCGCGCAACAGTCACAGACAGCTTCAAATTCGTAAAAGAAGGCACAGTCTGCAAGATATGTTCCTATAAAGGCAGTGTTTTTGCCGTTGAACCGCCGAAAAATATCACCCTTAAAATTACGGAAACCGAGCCCGGTGTCAGGGGCGACACAGCGACAAACACCCAAAAACCCGCCACCGTTGAAACAGGCGCAGAAGTAAGAGTTCCGCTCTTTATAAACGAAGGCGACCTCATCATAATAGATACCGAATCCGGCAAATATTCCGCGAGAGCTTGAGCCGGAATACAGAATTTGTAGGGGGCGATGTCCACATCGCCCCACCCTACAAAATAAACCGCCCCACACAAAAAAACACATCGCCCCGCAATCATCATTGCCTTGATATCCATGTAATAAGTCGGATTTGAGGTTAACGGGCGGATGTGGACATCCGCCCCTACACAGAAAACGAGGTTTTTAAAATGAAATTAGCCGCAAAAGTGTCTTATCTCAAGGGATTAATGGACGGTATGAATATCGACTATAAATCCGATAACGGAAAAATTCACAAAGCAATCTACGATATTTTAGAAGATATCGCTGTTCAGGTTGAAGACCTTCAGGATCAAATTGACGAAGTCGGCGACAATCTTGATACCTTAGATGAAGATTTTACGGAATTCATAAAAGAAGTCTGCTCTGACGAGGATTTCAGCTTAGATGATGAGGACGACGACAGTTTTTTATTTGATAAGTTTTATGACGGCGACGGAGAAGAGATTTTTGAATACGATGACGAAGACGACGAGGACTTTGACGGCATAGATATTGATATTGATTTAGATGACGAAGACATTGATATCATAGAAGAAATTGAAAAAATCGACAGTGCACCCATCGAGATTATCGACGATCCGTTTGAAGAAGACGAAGACGAAGACGAAGAAGGTGATGAAGATGATGAAACGATAGCGGAAGCAGATTTCGGCGATGATGACACTGAAGAAATCATACCCGAAGATTCAGACCTCTATGAGGTAACCTGCCCTACTTGCAATGATTCTATCTATCTGACAGAAGAAATGCTCAAGACGGGTTCTATTGACTGCCCGGGCTGCGGTGAACATCTTGAATTTGATTTAAGCGACGAATAATTGACATAGAATCAGTTTATCCGAAATTATCCCACAAGCTATTCCGGTTTGTGGGATATTACATATTTTCAAACGCAAAGGAAACCTTTATGTCATCCAAAAAGCAAATTTTCAGCGTAAGACAGCTCACAATGACAGCTATTTTAGCGGCAATCTCAACTGTACTGATGTTTGTAAATTTCAGTATACCGCTTATGCCGCCGTTTATAAAACTGGATTTCAGCGAGTTACCCGCACTCATAGCGTCGTTTTCTATGGGTCCTGTGTCGGGTATCGCCGTTTGCCTTGTTAAAAACCTCATAAATCTCATTCAAAGCAGTACAGGCGGCATCGGCGAACTGACAAATTTTCTCTTGGGTGTTGCATTTGTTGTGCCGGCAGGGCTTATATATAAAATCAAAAAGACAAAGACATTTGCGATAATCGGCGCGTTCACAGGTGCTTTTATAATGGCTTTGATGAGCTATCCGATTAATTTGTTTTTAGTATTTCCGATTTATATAAGGCTGTTTTTTAACGGCGACAGTGACGCTCTGCTCTCAATGTATCAGGCGATTTTGCCGTCTGTCAAGAGTATTTCGCAGTGCCTTATAATTTTTCATATACCGTTTACATTCTTTAAAGCTTTGATTTCTGTAATTATAACGATTTTCGCGTATAAACATTTGTCACCGATTATTAAGGGAAAAAAAATCAAATGAAAATTTCGGCAAAAGGACGTTATGCCGTTTGTGCAATGATTAAACTTGCCGCCGAGTACGGTTCGGGTGAAACACTCAGTACCCAAAAAATCGCCGAACGCCTCGGCATCTCAAAGATTTATCTTGAACAAGTGTTTTCACAGCTTCGCCATGCAGGGCTTATTGGGGCTGAAAAAGGCACAGGCGGCGGCTATAAACTCAAAAAAGGCGCAGAACAAATAAGTGTCTACGACATTTTATCTGTGACAGAAAGCGGACTCTTTGAGCCTGTAGAACCTATCCTAACAGACAAAGCCCCCGCGATTGAAAATGCATTTATTGAAGAAGTTATAAACCCGCTTGATAAATTGATAGTTGAATTTTTCAGCCGAAAAACTCTTAAAGAGCTTTATGATGAAGCACTGAAACGCTCCGAACCCGACTCTTATATGTTTTATATTTGAAATTTAAAATACCGAATAAAAAGAATTCGGTATTTTAAATTGTAAATTTTTTGTGAAGTACTTGACAATAATAAGATTATAGAGTATAATGATAGCATACCAAACATATATGTTATATACAAATTCTATTTGGAGGGAAATCTATATGTCAAAATTATTTAACAGTACCGATGAATTAATAGGGAATACTCCTCTATTGAAACTTCAAAATTTCGGTAAGCTTTACGCAAAAAACGCTGAAATTTTAGCGAAACTTGAGTATTTCAATCCGGCAGGCAGTGTAAAAGACCGTATCGCCAAAGCGATGATTGACGAAGCCGAAAAATCGGGAGAACTCAAAGAGGGTTCAGTGATAATTGAGCCTACAAGCGGAAACACCGGTATCGGGCTTGCAGCACTTGCCGCTGCGAAAGGCTATCGCATAATCCTTACGATGCCGGAGACCATGAGTATAGAACGCCGAAAACTGCTTGCGGCTTACGGTGCGGAAATTGTCCTGACAGAGGGTGCTAAGGGTATGAAAGGTGCTATTGAAAAAGCGGATGAACTCAAAGCAGAAATACCCGAAGCGTTTATCCCGGGGCAATTCATCAATCCTGCGAACCCAGCGATTCACCGTGAAACAACAGGACCCGAAATATGGGAAGCTACAGACGGCAAAGTTGACGTATTCGTAGCCGGTATAGGCACAGGCGGCACAATAACCGGGGTAGGGGAACTCTTAAAATCCAAAAACCCCGACATAAAGATTATCGCTGTTGAGCCGAGTGATTCGCCGGTACTTTCAGAGGGACATTCAGGACCGCATAAAATCCAAGGTATCGGCGCAGGATTTATTCCAAAGACCCTCAACACTGATGTCTATGATGAAATAATCACCGTAAAATCTGAGGACGCATTTGACACAGGGCGCAGATTCGCCAAATCAGAGGGTATCCTTGTCGGGATTTCATCAGGCGCAGCACTATGGGCAGCCGAACAAATAGCAAACCGCCCCGAATTCGCCGGAAAAACCATAGTAGTACTGCTCCCCGACACAGGTGAGCGATATCTGTCAACGGCGTTGTTCGATTGACAGAATACAGAATACAGAATACAGAATACAGAATACAGAGTACAGAATACAGAATACAGAGTACAGAATACAGAGTACAGAGTACAGAGAATGAAACCCTTGATATTAGCTGAAATCAACATTTTCTTATCGCGGACGAGTCAAGAAGATGCTTAAAGATAATACCCTACCCGGGTGAGCAAGACCAATCAGACAGGCACCATGCTGCGCTGGGGGAG
>JAISHV010000101.1 GCA_031262495.1 Ruminococcus sp. | reverse complement strand
GTTTTACTTACTTTGGAATTACAATTTGATGGCCGGTATGGCCCTTTTGAATGTCTGGGTGGGGGGGGGGGGGGGGGGGGCGGCTTTTCGGGGGGGCAGGCTGTGCCGTGTAGCAACGCTACGCCCCTCTCCCCTACACCCCCTGCACCCCCTACCCCTCTCCCCCTGTAGCGGCATGGTGGCTGTCTATTTGGTGATTTTGAATTTTTCGTTTATCGGCTAAGATTAAGTGATTTATTAAGTTTTAGTCAGTACAGGGTTCTACCCGCCTCACAATCGCCATCGGCGTCTGCTGGTCGGCTTGGTCTAAGGGGTTGTCCTTAAAGATAGCTTCGGGGATTTCGTTGTTAAAATCTAACGGGAATTTCCCCAAAACATTTACGCCTAAGTCGTTTGCATCAATAACTATAACGGTGTTGCCGCCGAGGGACTCCGAAATTTCACGTGCAACATCATCAGGTTTATCGGGGGCGAGTTTCGCGTAATTATTATAGGGCGGGATTGTGAAATCACAAGGTCCGTCTATAGCGCGGGCTTTATCGCCGCAAATATCATAAAACACACCTTTTTTCCCGAACAGTTTACATATAGCGGCAACAATCGCCGCGAATATAACTTTCAGTCTGCCTACGTCGCGCAGACAGAGTTCCATAGTTTCAGGCGAACCGATACCTATCCCGTAGGGCGATTTGTGAACGAATTTACACATAACCCGCGCCAATAAAGACGGGTGTATTTCATCAATGCGGAAAGCCCGCCCTTGGGTTATCGCAACGATTTTTTCGGAAATAAACAAGAAATCTTCTGCTCCGATTAAATCTTTGACATACTTTCCGACAACATCAATCATTTTATCATTATCGGAAATAACATGAGTGCGTACGGGATAACGATTGAAGCCACCGAAAGGGGTGGTTATTGTGAGGTTTTTACCGTTGTTGGGTTTGAGGTCTTCTATGGTTTTTATATCATTCATTTTTTAATTACACCAAAACAGAATACAGAATACAGAAAATTCGTATTCACATCTACGCGGTGAACATCTTTATATTCTGAAAGACTTCCATCGCGAAATGCCCGCGGGGGCTCCCCGCCGCGAAATGCCCGCGGGGGCTCCCCGCTACTCGAGTTCAAATGCTCCTGTGTATAGGCGGTAGTATTGTCCGTGTTCGCTGATTAATTTTTCGTGGTTGCCTTTTTCAATGATTCTGCCGTGTTCGAGAACCATAATTACATCAGAATTCCGGACGGTTGAAAGCCTGTGGGCTATAACAAACACTGTACGTCCGTTCATCAGTGAGTCCATACCTTTTTGGACTATGGCTTCGGTGCGGGTGTCAATTGATGACGTAGCTTCATCCAAAATCATTACGGGCGGGTCTGCTACGGCGGCGCGGGCTATGGAAATAAGCTGCCGCTGACCTTGTGAGAGACTGCTGCCGCTGCCGGTTAACACAGTTTCATAACCATCAGGCAGCATACGGATAAACCCGTCTGCGTTAGCGCGTTTTGCCGCCTGAATACAATCCGTATCGGTTGCCTCAAGCCTGCCGTAACGGATATTCTCCATTACCGTACCGGTGAAGAGATTAACATCTTGTAAAACTATACCCAAAGAGCGGCGAAGGTCGGCTTTTGCAATTTTGTTTATATTGATACCGTCGTATCTGATTTTGCCGTCGGCTATATCATAGAAACGGTTTATGAGATTTGTAATTGTCGTCTTCCCGGCACCTGTTGCGCCGACAAATGCGACTTTTTGACCCGGCTCGGCGTAGAGCGTAATATTATGCAGAATAATTTTATCGTCATTATAACCGAAATCCACATCATAAAAATGGATATCGCCTTTGAGTTCTGTATAAGTCACCGTGCCGTCTTCGTGGGGGTGTTTCCACGCCCATAAGCCTGTGCGTTTTTGTGATTCGGTGAGAATACCGTCTTTTGTTTTTTCGGCAAGGCACAGGGTTACATAACCGACGTCCACTTCGGATTTTTGGTCCATTAAATCGAATATACGTTCAGCTCCGGCTAAAGCCATTGCAACAAAGTTAATCTGATTTGAAACCTGTGTCAGAGGATTCATAAACCCGCGCGAAAGCTGCATAAACGAAACAATTGACCCCAGTGTAACTACCCCTACACCCGCAAGCGATACATTCGTAACACCTGCTATTCCCATAGCACCGCCTACAATCCCAAGCAGAACATAGAGGACGTTGCCCAAATTCATCATAACAGGCATAAGGATATTCGCGAATTTGTTTGCGTGATACATTTTGTCGTTTAAGGATTCATTGAGATTGTCAAAACCTTCCTGAGCTTTTTCTTCGTGGTTGAATACCTTAATAACCTTCTGTCCGTTCATCATTTCTTCGATATAGCCGTTAACCGCAGCTACAGCCGTCTGCTGCGCCATAAAGTATTTTCCCGAGCGCATACCGATTTGCGCCGCCGCGATAAACGACAGCCCTGTAAAGAGCAGTACAAACAGCGTTAACCACACACTGATATAAAGCATCGAGAAAAATACCGCAACGACCGACACAAGCGAAGCTATAACCTGCGGCATTGACATTGCAAGCATTTGGCGCAACGCATCTGTATCATTTGTATAATGGCTCATTATGTCGCCGTGAGTGTGTGTGTCGAAATATTTTATCGGCAGCGTCTGCATATGTGAAAACATATCGTCACGGATTTTTTTGAGAATCCCCTGTGCAACAACAACAATCATACGCTGATAAAGATAAGCCGACAAAAGCCCTATCAGGAAAAAACCTCCTACACCGATACAAACATACCCGAGTGTAGTAAAATCCGCCGCTCTGCCGTTTGCGACATCAGAAAGCATCGGCGTAATAAAATCATCAATCAGCGCTTTAAGCATTATTGCTGCCGCCGCGCCTATTACAGAACTTATGATAATAAAGATAAGCACAACGATTGAGCGGGCTTTATACGCCTTAAAATACGACAGCAGCCGTTTAACGGTTTTCGGATTGATTTTCATTCCGGGAACACGTCCCATGGGGCGGCCGGGTCCGCCTTTCATCTCGCGGGGCTTTGAATTTGAATTCGGCTCACTCATCGTCTGAAGCCCCCTTTACTTGAGATTCGTATACTTCACGGTAAATATCGCTTGTTTCCATGAGTTCGGCATGACTGCCTTGTGCGGCAATATGACCGTCGTCAAGCACAATAATTTTATCGGCGTTTTCAACAGAAGCTACGCGCTGTGCAATAATTATCTTTGTTGTGTCGGGGATTTCTTTTGCAAATGCCTGTCGTATCAGTGCATCTGTCTTTGTATCAACAGCACTGGTGCTGTCGTCAAGGATAAGGATTTTCGGCTTTTTAAGCAAGGCACGGGCAATACACAAACGCTGTTTTTGTCCGCCCGAAACATTCGTTCCGCCTTGTTCAATATAGGTATCATAACCGTCGGGGAATTCATTTATAAATCCGTCTGCCTGAGCTAATTTACATACGTGTCTTACTTCCTCATCGGAAGCCCCCTCATTGCCCCAACGAATATTATCGCTTATTGTCCCCGAAAAGAGGACATTTTTTTGAAGCACAACCGCTACGGAATCACGCAAAACCTCAAGGTCATATTCACGAACATTGCGCCCGCCGACTTCAACATCACCTTCTGATGTATCATAAAGCCTCGGAATAAGCGACACAAGGCTTGATTTTGATGAACCTGTACCGCCCAAAATACCGATTGTTTCACCTGACTTTATACTTATATTGATATTTTGCAAGACATTCTTATCGGCATTTTTTGAGTATGAAAAGTTAACGCCGCTGAATTTAATATCGCCGTTCGGTACTTCTTTTAAAGGGTCAGCGGGGTTTTTTATATCGGTTGTTTCGTTTAAAACTTCGTTGATACGTTCGGCAGAAGCCCTTGAAATTACAATCATTACAAATACGAATGACAGCATCATAAGGCTCATTAAGATTTGCATTGTATACGCAATTAAGCTTGTAAGTTCGCCTGTTGAAAGACCGAGCGTTTCATTATTACCCGATGCTATAATTTGATGTGCGCCGAACCAGCCGATTAAAAGCATTGAACCGTAAACGCATAACTGCATAAGAGGACCGTTTAAGGCTATAATTACCTCTGCGTGAGAGAAGTCATTAAAAATCGACTGTGAGATTTTCTTGAATTTACCTATTTCGTAATCTTCGCGCACATATGCTTTGACAGAGCGAATACCGTTTAAGTTTTCACCGACGACATTATTTAGACTGTCATAAGTATTAAACACGCGTTCAAATAAAACATGAGCTTTTGACTGAATAATAAACAATCCGATAGCCAAAATCGGTATAAATGCAAAGAACACAGACGATAACTGAACATCTATAGCGAGAGAAGCAATCAGTGCAAAAATCATCATCAGCGGCGCTCTGAATGCCAAACGGATAATCATCTGAAAAGCCATCTGCACATTATTTATATCTGTAGTCATACGCGTAATAAGGCTTGACGTTGAGAATTTATCAATATTCGAGAAACTGAATGTCTGTACATTAGAATAGATATCTCTTCTCAAATTCGTTGCAAACCCTGCCGAAGCTTCTGCCGCTTCACGCCCGGCAAGTACACCGAAGAGTAAAGCAAACGCCGCACAGACAAGGAGCATTACGCCGATACGGATAATTTCGCTCATATTCCCGGGTGTAATTCCCTTATCTATAAGCTGTGACATTAAAGTCGGTATGAGAACATCAAGCACAGCCTCAAGCGCCACATAAACAGGCGTTAAGATTGTGGATTTTTTGTATTGGCGGATGGATTGCATTAGTTTTTTTATCAATTTTCTCAGATCCTTTTAGTTCAGATTTTGAATGTCAACACAGAGGTCAGATGTCAGAAGACAGAGGTCAGAAAATGAATGTCTTAATCTGTAGGGGCGGGCGCCCTCGCCCGCCCGCATATTCTAAAATGCTTTATTTTAGGATGAAAAATAAGATATTTATTTTTTTCGTTCGTCAGCTATAGCACAGTGATTTATTGTGTGCGGGCGGGCGAGGGCGCCCGCCCCTACAATTCTGTACTCTGTATTCTGTAATCAATATTCAATTTTCTGATTTAATAGCGGGGTCAACCGCATTGTTCGCTTCAAACGCCGCCGCTCTGTCTAAGCACGTCCCGCATTTGCCGCACGGTTCTTTTTCGCCTTCGTAGCAGCTCCAAGTGAGTTCATAGGGTACACCGAGGGTTAAGCCTATTTTAACTATATCTTTTTTACTGCTGTTTTCAAAGGGGGCTGTGAGCGTTAAGGCTTCGCCGCTGCCTGTGAAAATGGCTTTATTCATTGCCGCATTAAATGCGGGCGACGTGTCCGGATAGGCATTGCCCGCGGAGTCGTCGGCGTGAGCACCGTAGATTATTTCAGAACAGTTTTCAGATAACGCACAAGCCGCCGCTACCGATAAAAACAATCCGTTCCGAAACGGCACATAAGTAACAACCGGGTGACCGTTAGATGATTTAAGCTGTTCAGAATAACTCTTCTTCGGTATTTCGGTATGTGAACCCTGTATCAGCGGGCAGTCAGAACCCGCGAAAACGCTCGATAAATCAATATTACGCGTTTTAACACCATAATATTCAGCGACATTCTTCGCGCAATTTAATTCCTGTGAGTGCTTTTGCCCGTAAAACAAAATCAATGCAAATACATTCTCTTTGCCGTGTTCTTTAACCGCCATTGCAAGACAGGTAGAACTGTCAATCCCGCCCGAAAGCAAAACCAAAACGCGTTTATCAGCCGATTTCATATGGTTTCACCTCAAGTCTCTTTAATAAGTCCGGCTCTGTTTTAAAACGTCCTCGGAGGGTTGATGTTATTGTGAGCGCGGGAGTGTTTTTTATTCCTCTGGAAGTCATACAACTGTGTTTTGCGGATATAAAAACGGCGACATCGGGTGAACCGGAGGCGAGCGTAATTATCTCGGCAATATCATTTCCGAGACGTTCCTGAACTTGAAGCCGTTTTGCGGCGGTTTCGGCTATACGCGCAATTTTAGAAAGCCCTAAAATCTTGCCGTTCGGGATATATGAAACAGTAACCTTCATATCATACATCAATGCCAAATGATGCTCACAGAATGAAAATACTTCAATGTCTTTTACTGTAACGATATCATCAAAGGTTTCCTGTGTGAAAGTCTTCCCGTAAATTTTCGCAATTTGTTCATTTGAAAGCTCAATCCCGGCGAAATTTTCGGCGCACATACGCGCAAAACGTTCCGGGGTTTCACGTAAACCCTCGCGGTCGGGGTCTTCACCCAAGGCTTTTATAATTTCTTTTATATGAAACTGTATTTTTTCTAAATCCATAAATTCGCCTTTTATACGCCTCTTGTTTCGGGATTCCAAATAAGTTTATGCAGTTGCAGCTGTAATTTTACACCATTGAGTTTATTCGTCTTCATAAATTCGACAATCTCTGCGGGGTCTATTTCACCGAAAACAGGGCTTATGAAAACATTTATACGACTGACTAAATTATATGATAAAACCATATCTGCGGCGATTTTTAGGTCATCGTTGTCCCCTACTACGAATTTTAACGTATCTTTAGAAGCCGTCTGATGAATATTGGATATATCAAAAGAACCGTACATCCCGCTTGAGGGTAATTTACAGTCAATCGTGAATGTAAAGTTATCAGCTTTAAACTTTTTTATGGGGATACTGCCATTTGTTTCAATTTCAACGTGTAAATCACGGTCACTGCCCAGTATATCAAGCAGTTCCTCAATCCCGGGCTGAATCAGCGGCTCACCGCCTGTGAGGGTAACATTTTTTATCTCTGTTGACTTTATATATGCGTAAATTTCATCGGCAGTCATCGGTGTAACTATTACCGAATTTTCATTCGCCCAACGCGTGTCACAATATGAACAATTCAGATTACAGCCGCAAAACCTTATAAATACCGCAAGCTCACCGGCGCGTAAACCCTCGCCGTTTATACTCACAAATTTCTCGGCAACATTAAATGTATTCATTCGCTGTATACCGCCGCCGTTTCGGGGGTTTCCCATACAGTAATTTTAGTTACTTTAATACTCTTTTTCAGTGTTTTATATAAAAATTCGGCGAAATTTTCAGCCGTCGGGCGGAAATCGGTTTCACAAAGCGCGAAATCTTCTGCCGAAAGGGCTTCTTTCAAATTTTGTGAAATTGTCCCCTTTTCGTAAATTAATTTATGGTCAAATTCATCGGAAAGGCTATTCAGTATGCGTTTTAAGTCGGTAAAATCTTGTACCATTCCGTCAGTAAGTTCACCCGCAACTTCGGCTTCAAATACCCATCTGTGCCCGTGGATATTCTTACACTTACCCGGGTAATCTTTTAGAAAATGGGCGGAATCAAAATGTGCTTTACATTTAACTGTGTGCATTGGATTTTCCTTGATTGAAGAAATTAAAATGCGCTGAATCGAAATGGGCTTTGCATTTAACTGTATGCATTTTAATATCCTAAAAATTTGTTCTTAAAAGTCGGACACGCTCATAGAATTAACAAGATGAAATTTACAGCGCGGCAATAGTTGCCGTCATATTAAATTAAAGGGAATTTACCCGATTATCCCGGAGGTAAAAATGAAAAAATACGAGCCGGAAGGCAAACTCTTTGAATCAAAAGACAATTTATTTTACATCAGCTCTGCGGACGGTCTGCGTGAAGCTATGCGCAAAGATGAAATCATTGAAGCGCGGGTAAAAATATGTGATTCAGAGCGTAATATGATTGTCGATTTGCCCTGCGGCAAAGGTATAATCGCAAAAAATGACGGTGCAATAGGCATTGAAGACGGCACAACAAAACCTATAGCACTAATCACAAAAGTAAACAAGCCTGTAGCATTTAAGGTAAAGCAAGTTGACATTGATGAAGACGGCAAAGTCACGGCAACACTTTCAAGAAAAGAAGCTCAAATCGAATGTATGCTTGAATATGTTAATAAACTCTCCCCGGGTGATGTTATCCCGGCGCGGGTGACACATATGGACACATTCGGGGCTTTTGTCGATATCGGATGCGGTATTCCGTCGCTTATTCCTATTGCGGCTATTTCTGTCTCAAGGATTTCTCACCCGTCGGATAGATTCACCGTGAATCAGGATATTTTCGTGATAGTTCAGGAATTCAAGGAAGACGGAAAAATTAATCTGTCGCATAAAGAATTACTCGGCACATGGGATGAAAATGCCGATCAGTTCTGTAATGACGAAACCGTCTGCGGTGTGGTTCGCTCAATTGAAAACTACGGCGTATTTATTGAGCTTACACCGAATTTAGCGGGGCTTGCCGACCACAATCCGCTTATCCCGGCAGAAGTCGGACAGCGTGCTACTGTACATATAAAAGCAATTATCCCCGAAAAGATGAAAATCAAGCTCAATATAGTGAGTATGTCGGATAACGACTGTAAAAATGAGCCGCTTCATTATTTCATCTCATCGGGTAATATTGAGCATTGGCGTTACTCGTCAGATGAATGTGATAAGATTATCGAAAGTTACTTTCCGTCTATATAAATTTCTTAATTGAAAAATTCCCGCCCGTTTAAACAGGGTAACAACCGCACAACGCTTTGTGCGGCTGTTTGCGTAATCCAATAAACTCAGCCCATAACGGCGATAACTTCGTGTACACCCTCTTTGAGGTCGGGAATGATATTTCCGTCAATAGCTTTTCCGTCTACTGTCATGGATTTTATACCGTGAGAAACCTTATCGGGGTTTTCGATTTTGATGTTATAAACCGCGTCGCGGAATGTCCTTGAAATAGTGTATCCATCCCAATCTTTCGGGATTGACGGGTCAATTTTCAGCCCCTTATAGTCGGGGATAATGCCTAAGATATATTGTGAAATAGCTACAAAATTCCAAGCGGCAGTACCTGTCAGCCAGCTGTTTTTAGCTTCGCCGTGACGTTTTGCATCTTTACCGGCAATCATTTGAGCGTAAACATAGGGTTCTGTGCGGTGGATTTCGGAGATTTCCTCAAGATAAGCGGGGGCAATCTTAGAGTAGTATTCAAATGCGTTGTCTCCCCTGCCTACAGCGGCTTCGGCGCACATAATCCATGCATTATTATGACAGAATATTCCGGCATTCTCTTTATACCCTGCCGGGTAGGTTGAAATTTCGCCGTATTCGATATAATATTTTGTGAATGCGGGGTTGTTGAGTACAAGCCCGTATTTTGTATCAAGGTACTTTTTAACGGAATCGAGTGTCTTTATGTCGTCGCCTGTCTCTTTGCCCAGTCCTGACATAACGCAGAATCCTTGCGGCTCAATAAAGATTTTACCCTCGGCGTTCTCTTTTGAGCCGACTTTTCTGCCGAAATCATCATAAGCGCGTAAAAACCATTCGCCGTCGTAACCATCTTTCATAATAGCTGTGCGCATCTTGTCAATTTCAGCTTGTGCCGCATCTGCTTCTGAATCTAAGCCTTTGAGGCGGCAAAGCTCAACATATTCGGGTCCTATCGAGGTAAACATCCCCGCGATCATCACCGATTCGGCAACCTTGCCTTCTTTTGATGTTGTAATTTGGAAGCTCTGCCCGGGTGTACTGCTGAAACAGTTGAGGTTTAAGCAGTCGTTCCAGTCGGCGCGCCCTATTAACGGCAATCCGTGAGGACCTACGTTTTCCACAACATGATAGAATGAGCGTTTGAGGTGGTCAAGGAGCGGCTGCGCTAAGCTTTCATCATTTTTATAGGGAACTTGTTCATCTAAAATTCCGATGTCGCCTGTTTCTTTGATATAAGCGGCGGTTGAGAGTATCATCCACAGCGGGTCGTCGTTGAAATTTGTACCCGCTTCGTTGTTGCCCTTTTTGGTGAGGGGCTGATACTGGTGATAGTTGCCGCCGTCTTCAAGCTGAGTTGCGGCTATATCTAAAATACGCTCACGTGCGCGCCCGGGTATTTGGTGAACGAAACCTAAGATATCTTGGTTTGAATCACGGAATCCCATTCCGCGCCCGATACCCGATTCAAAATAAGAAGCCGACCGCGACAGGTTAAATGTCACCATACACTGATATTGGTTCCAGATATTAACCATACGGTTTAAGTTGTCATCTTTTGAATTAAGGGTATATTTAGACAAGAGTTTTGCCCATATGTCTTTGAGTGAAATCAGTGCGGCTTCTGCTTTTTCGGCTGTGTCGAACTGTTTCATCATCTCATAAGCACGAGATTTATTCATTGAGCCGTCAGCGTTGAATTTCTCTTCTTGGGGATTTTGAACATATCCTAAAATGAATACTAAAGATTTAGTTTCGCCCGCTTTTAGTGTAATCTCTTTATAGTGCGAAGCCACAGGCGACCAACCGTCGGCAACGGAATTGCGCGGTTTGCCGTCAATAACTGTTTGAGGATTTTCAAAACCGTTATAAAGCCCCATAAAGGTTTCGCGGTCGGTATCAAAGCCGTCTATACCGTCATTTACGGTGTAGAACGCAAAATGATTGCGGCGTTCTTTATATTCGGTTTTATGGAAGATAGCAGAACCCTCAATCTCCACTTCGCCTGTGTTGAAATTGCGCTGGAAATTCGCTGAGTCATCCTGTGCATCCCACAAACACCACTCAAGGAAAGACCACAGTTTAAACGTTTTATCGGAAGAACTTTCATTGGTGAGTTTCAGAAGCTGAACCTCACCTGTAAAATCTTTAGGCACAAAGAAGCTTACTTCTGCCGAAAGTCCGTCTTTTTTACCCTTAATAACCGTATAACCCATACCGTGACGGCACACATATTCATCAAGCGGCGTTTTTACAGGCGACCAACCGGGATTCCAAACGGTTTCGCCGTCTTTGATATAGAAATATCTGCCGCCGACATCAGTCGGCACGTTATTATAGCGATAACGCGTAATTCTTGCGAGACGCGCATCTTTATAAAAGCTGTAGCCGCCCGCTGTATTTGAAATAAGCGAGAAAAAGTCCTGTGATCCGAGATAGTTTATCCACGGATACGGCGTTTTGGGGTTTGTGATAACGTATTCTTTATTCGCGTCATCGAAATAGCCGAATTTCATATTTTTTCTTCCTTAAAATTTTTATATATTTTACGGCTATGCCGTATTATTTTTGATTTCAATTTGCATGGCAAGAATTGCCCTGAATTTTTTTGAAATTTATGTTTTTTGCGTATGCACAGTTTCTTCGATTCCGGTTTCCGGGACAGCCCCGCTTTTGTTCCGTAAAACTACCCGATTATAAACGTCAATTACACGCGGCAATACGAATATCAGTATCACCAGATAAAGCGGCAATTCAATCCCGGCTTTTATGAGCCGTGTTGTATATCCTGCGGCGGTATTTGATACAAACCCCACCGAAATAAGGATTTGCGTATTGAGCCACAGACTGATTACGGCGGTATCTAAAAGCCGTGCGATAACCGCTCCGATAATAAGCCGCTTGCCTGTTTGTTTATACAGTAAAATGGCGTAAATCAAACCTTGAAGCCCTGCTGTAAGGGTAAGCTGCCAGAGAGGAGCATTACCGCTGACAATACAGCCGATAAGGTCTCCCGCTACCCCTAAGAGCATAGTCCACACAGGACCGAACAGTGCCCCGCAAAGGGCGACAGGGAAAAACCCGAAGTTGAATTTAATGCCGTCACCGATTTTGAGTGAGAAATAATCAAGTACGACAAACGCTGCAAGCAGCATTGCCGCTGTGACAAGGGTTTTGACTGTGAATTTCAGTCTGAAATAATCGCCGAAACTGTTTTTTTGCAACATAACTGTTCCCTTTCTTTAGATAACATACGAAAAAGTATGCATAACAAGGGGGTTCAGGTTATGCTTAGGAAATTTTAAGATTTCAGCGGAATGCGGGTACTTCACCGTAATGAATTTTATTAAAAATCCATATTTCGTCAAAACGACAACTTCCCGTTCGTTTTGCACTGTAAAATGGGAAAATTCCCACTTAACGCGAAATACCCTACTCTGATAAATCTTTTTTTGGTATTAAGAAACGAATATAAACTATACTTAATAATTCAGAACTCAACAACCATATTTAAACAATATTTTAATTATTCTATAGTGAAATTTCATCTGCGATTCTGTAAAGGTTCATATCAAACGGTTTGGTCATTTGAAGTGCATCGACAATGCCGAAATCACAGACTTTGCCGTCTTTTTGCCCGACAACGCGCTGTCCTATCCCTTTATCTAAGAGGTCAACAGCATAATATCCCATCTCGGTAGCAACCAAACGGTCGCGCAAAGTAGGATTGCCGCCGCGCTGAACGTGTCCTAAAACGGTAGCACGTGATTCTATACCCGTCTTTTGGGTAATCTGCTTCGCGATATAGTCAGAACCGCCGTCAATCTTCGCCGCAACACCCTCTGAAACAACAATAATGAAGTGCTGTTTCCCTGTAGCCTGTGTAGCTTTGATTTTCCCGACGATTTCGTCTATGTTGTACTCTGCTTCCATCGTGACAATAGCCATAGCTCCGACTGCCGTACCGACATTGAGGGCTATCCAACCGGCTTTGTTGCCCATGACTTCGATTACGGAACAACGATCATGCGACTGAGCCGTGTCGCGAATTTTGTCAACCATTTCCATTGCGGTATTCATAGCGGTATCATAGCCGATTGTATAGTCAGTACAGCCGATATCATTGTCAATAGTCCCGGGTATGCCGATACAAGGAAGTCCCGCTTTCGTAAGGTCAAGAGCCCCTCTGAAAGACCCGTCGCCGCCTATTACGACAAGCCCTTTTAAGAACAAATCATCGCAGTTTTCCTTACCCTTTACGACATTGTCCCACTCTTTGAACTCAAGACAACGCGCTGTATAGAGGATTGTCCCGCCGCGGTGAATGATATCGGACACATCACGCGCCGACAGTGACATATATTTGTTGTTTAAAAGCCCGTTATAGCCGCGCAGGAAGCCGACAACTTCATATCCTTTGGCAATAGCCGCTCTTGTGACCGCTCTGATGGCGGCATTCATACCGGGAGCGTCGCCTCCGCTGGTTAATACGCCGATTCTATCCATAGTTTACCACCTATAGTATTATAAGGTTATTGTGCATATAAATATTCTGAAAATCCGTTAAGATATGATTATCTAAACTATTTTACATCATTTTATTGTGATTGTCAAGTGTTTCAAGAAATTTTCACATATTTTTAACAAAACAGATGTCAGAAGTCAGATGTCAGATGTCAGAGCGACCAAACGCCATACATATGGTATGAATTATAATCTAAATACCAACTTATCGGCTGTAATGAGAGTTTTCTGTTAACTAAATTGGACCTGTTTAACCGCTCTGTCTTCTGTCCTCTGATTTCTGACTTCTGTGTTGTAACAGTTTTAAGTTTTGTGTAATATTATGATAGCTTCTTTCATAGACTTAATCAGCAGTAACTGAGAGAATGCTACGCGATAGGATTTTTAACAGTCGGACAAATATCCGTCTTACATCCACGCCTACGCGTCACATAAGGAGGATAATAATGGAA
>JAISHV010000026.1 GCA_031262495.1 Ruminococcus sp. | reverse complement strand
ACATTATCAAGCACGATATTTTTAATAAAATTCGTGCGGTCATATTTTTCATCGTAGTATGTCTTTATAGAAGACATAGTTACAGCTAAAACATTGGCAAACTTAACAGCGGCATCATCTGTCCCCTCAACAAAAACCACATACTCAGGCTTACCGTGAGAGCCGAAAGGCTTACAGGCATACCCGTCACGGAGAAAAACCTCAAAAGAATCGCTGAGGTCGATAGTCATATATTCATTTATCGTGCCGATTTTTGATTGGTCAGAGCAGGCAATTATTAACGCACTTTGGTCTGCTACGCCTACTGTGCAATTCATTGTATCTTTGAGTTGTCCGATTATACCTTGAAATAATCTGTTTGACATTTTCTCTATTCCTTTTTTGTTGATTTTTTAAAAAGATATATTCTGATTCTGCAATATAAAAACGAAAAAATCATGTTGTTTTTCATAAATTTAAAATACCGAAAAATATATATACTAATTATACTACACTTAAACAAAAAAATCAAGCGGTTTTTGTGAAAATTAATCAAAAGTTTTTTTCTAATATAAAAACTCGCCTCACGCATCATTTTTTAAGACACGTGAGGCGAGTTTAAGTAAACTATGTATTATAAGGGAAGTAAACAACCGCGCCTGTCGCAGCGGTAACATAAGTTTCCTCGCTGCCTTTATTAAGTTTAACCAAAGATATCTTTCCGTCTATATCTTTAATAAACTCTGCACTTGTGTATGTACATGGATGTACAAGTTCATCTCCTATATAAAGCCCGTAGAAGACACCGGTTTCGTCTGTTACGATAACATTATTACCGGCGGTTTTGTAAGCGGTCATACTGTGAATGGGTTCAAAATCAGAATTATAAAGTTTATACATATCATCGGTTTCATCTTCACCGATGAAAATATTCTCGCCTGCCCATTCAAATATTACATTATTAAATGTGTGTTTCAGCGTCCCGGTATAATCAAACACGTAGAAATTCCTTGTCCATTTCCCTGTTTCCTTATTTTCTGTCAAATTTGAATATGCAAAATAGTTGTCAGACACTACCCATGAGGGACTGCCTTTTTCATCCTTTTCCCAAGGCATCAGTATATTCCCGTCTTCGTCCATAATATTCAGGGTGTTACGGTAGCCGTACGTAACTTTATATTCAGCAGTAACTAAAACAAAGTTTTTCCCGTCAGGAACATTTTGTGAGGCAATGTCTAATTCGTTAACCGCACCATATTTTTGCATATTTATAAAGTCTTCGCCTAAGCCGAAATCTTCTTTAATAACATTACCGTTTTTGTCTATAAGTTTTGTAATTATATTGTCATCGTCGATTTCTTGATAAACAAGGAACCGCCCATGTCCGATATAGTCGAATGTTCCGGTAAATGATGTCAGCAAAGCGCCTGTACTGTCATAAATTTTTGCTGTAGTGTCGTCTTCCGTCCATAAGATAACCATATCATCGTAGAAGCAGACGAAATCTCTGTCATAATAGTAATGATAGTCTCTGCTGCCCTTTCGCGGCGGAACTATTACTTCGTTTTTGTTATTTACAACGCCGAAAGCTCCGTTTATACTAACTATAAACATTGAGTAATCGGCGTTCCCTTCTATGCTGTAATACATATAATCAACCACAGTTTTGTCTTGAATACCGCTCACGTCGCTCACACCGTAAAAGTCATCTTTTCTTTGGATTTTAAGACCGTTAACAATTTCGGGGTCAACTTCCGCATCAGCCGGTGCTTCTATCATATTAGTGTTTGCATCTATATATACATTATCACCGTTTCTGAATACAGCTTTGAAAAATCCGTCTTCCATACCCACATAGCGCGTTATATCTCTGACTTCATAAAAATCATTTGACATCCTGCAAAGTATTTTTCCCGAGATTGTATCAATTACATAACCTTCGTTATTATGATAAAATCCGAATGCCGTATCCGGGAAATTTTGTGCTTGTGACATCGGCAAAACTTGTATGCTGAATGTAGTCTCTTCAGCCTCAGTTTCGGGCGGGGTAGTTGTTGACAAAGTTGTTGTAGGTTCAACAGTTTCATCTTTTTTATTTATCGTTATTTCCTCATCGGAATCATCGGTGTTTATTTTTTCATTATCTGTGGTCTTTTCACTGCGTTCCGGCTCAATTTCAGTCTCTGTTACTCTCTCATCTCTGCCTACTACGATAGCTTCACTTTCATTACACGCAGTAATAGACAACATCAACGATAAACACAGCATCAACGCGAAAATTTTACTGAATTTCATTATATCCTCCAAAAAATATATATAATAAATACATTATACTACATTTTTAGATTTTATTTGTCAACACATGATGTATAAAGTATTAACTGAATGCAAACAAAAACCTCATCAAAAATTATCAATGAGGTTTTAATACTTATTTTTCAGCTGAAAAACGAACCATTCGTCACTCTGTCTTCTGACCTCTGTCTTCTGACTATTGTTCAAGGAATGTCTTCATCAAATCATGTCCGAAACCTATATAAACGCCCGCTTGCTCTGCTGTCTTTTCTGTGAAATGCGTAACGCCGCTTTTTTTATTGCGGCTGTCATAAATCATAAACGGGACAGGCTTATTTGTATGGGTTTTAATGGAAAGCGGCGTGGGGTGGTCGGGGCAAATCAGAATCTTAAAGTCCCCCATTTTTTCGAGTTCAGGGAGAATCCGTGCTAAAACACGCTCGTCTATAAGTTCGATTGCCTTGATTTTGTTCTCTATTTCACCTCTGTGACCACATTCGTCGGGGGCTTCGATATGGATATAGACAAAATCGTTGCCGGTTTTTAAAGCTTCCATCGCCGCATCGGCTTTGCCCTCAAAATTTGTGTCGATATAACCTGTTGCACCGGGCACGTTTATGATATCCATTCCCGCGAATTTCCCGATACCTTTCAGCAAATCAACCGCTGAAATCATTGCTCCGCGCAGTCCCGTGCGTTTCGTGAAATTCTCAAGGTTTGCACGTTTGCCCTCGCCCCAGAACCAGCATGAATTCGCTGGGTTTTTGCCGTTTTTAATTCTTTCGATATTTAAAGGGTGTTTTGAGAGGATTTCGTATGAACGTTTCATCATCTCAAGGAGTTTGGCAGTATTCGGTTCTTTCGGGAGATAGTCGGCAATTTTTCGCCCCGATATATCATGCGGCGGTGTAAGTGCGCCGAGATTCAGTGTGCCGTTATGCCAAATAAGGCAATGCCTGTAAGCTACACCTGTATAAAGCGTATATTCATCTGAATTGAACTCTTTCTGTAACGCTTCAATCAAGATTTTAGCGTCTTCTGTAGAAATGTCCCCGGCACAATAGTCAACCATCGTTTTGTCAGAGTAATTTAAATCGTCAGAAAGCGTAACCAAATTACAGCGAAACGACACATCGGTATCAAGCATATCAATCCCGATAGAACCCGCCTCAAGCGGCGAACGCCCTGTATAACATACTTTAGGGTCATACCCTAAAACGGAGAGATTCGCGACATCAGAGCCGGGCTTCATCCCGTCGGCAACAGTTTTCACCAAACCGACTTGAGACACTGCGGCAAGCATATCCATATTCGGCTTAAAAGCCTTCTCCATGGGTGTAAGCCCGCCAAGCTCCGCCAAAGGCTCATCAGACATTCCGTCACAGAGCAATACTACATATTTCAACATAGATGTTAGAGATTAGATGTGAGATGTTAGATTATGATCTCCGGCTTCTTACTTCTAATCTCTAACTTCTCACCTCTATTCTAACCTCTAACTTCTAACTTCCAACCTCTATATTGTAATCGCCGTGTGGTCGCCTAATATGTCATTTTTTACTACTATTGTTTTATTGTAAACGTCCATACCTGTGCCTGCCGGGATGAGTTTGCCTATAATTACATTCTCTTTTAAGCCCATCAGGTGGTCGGTTTTGCCCTTAATCGCCGCATCGGTTAACGCCTTCGTGGTTTCTTGGAACGATGCCGCCGCAAGGAACGATTCGGAATTTATGGACGCTTTTGTAATACCTTGAAGCACGGGGTTGACCGTAACATAGGTGATATTCGGCTCTCCCGCCTCTTCGCGTACTTTCAGCGACTTATTAATTACATCAACTTCGCGTTTGTCAATGAGCGCGCCGGGGAGGAGATAACTGCTTCCGCTGTCTTCAACCTTAACCTTGCGGAGCATTTGACGTACGATAACTTCAATATGCTTGTCGTTGATATCAACGCCCTGTAAGCGGTAAACCTTTTGCACCTCGGATATAATATAATCCTGTACAGCCTGCTGTCCGTTTACGTTTAAGATATCGTCGGGGTTGATACTGCCCTCGGTGAGGGATTGCCCTTTTTCTACCTTTTCGTCGGGTTTAACTTTGATTTTAATGCCGTATACTACGGGGTACATCTCTTCTGTGCCGTCTTCTGCGGTAACAATTACAGTACGCGTACGCTTGATTTCTTCAATGCGAACAGTACCCGCTATCCGCGTAATGATCGCCGCATTCTTCGGGCGGCGGCTCTCAAAGAGTTCCTGTACACGGGGGAGACCTTGTGTAATATCCTCGGCAGAGGCGATACCGCCTGTGTGGAATGTTCTCATTGTGAGCTGTGTGCCCGGTTCGCCGATTGACTGAGCGGCGATAACGCCTACAGTTTCACCGACTGAAACAAGCTTGCCGTTGGCAAGGTTCGCGCCGTAACATTTTGCGCATACACCGTGTCTGGTCTGACAGCCCAAAATTGAGCGTACTTTGATGTGTTCCACACCCGATTTAGCAATTTTGTCCGCATCGTGAACGTCCATCAGTTTGGTTTTCGGGATTATCACAGAACCCGTCACAGGGTCGCAGAAATCTTCTATCAGATAACGCCCTACAAGACGTTCGGAAAGCGGCTCGATAAGTTCGTTGCCGTTTTTGATTGTATAAACTTCAATGCCGGAGGTTGTTCCGCAGTCGTTTTCGTGGATAATTACATCTTGCGAAACGTCAACTAAGCGGCGTGTTAAATAACCCGAGTCGGCTGTACGAAGAGCCGTATCGGCAAGACCTTTACGCGCACCGCGTGATGAAATGAAGTACTCAAGGATATTTAAGCCTTCACGGTAATTAGCGCGAATAGGCATCTCGATTGTCGAACCCGATGTATTGGCGATAAGTCCGCGCATACCCGCAAGCTGACGGATTTGGTTAATCGAACCGCGGGCTCCCGAGTCAGACATCATATTGATGGGGTTATAGGGGTCAAGATTGGCTTTAAGCTCGTCTGTAACTAAATTCGTAGCATCATTCCATATCTCAATGAAGCGTTTGGATTTTTCTGCAAGTGAAATCATACCGCGTTTATAAAGTTTGTTGACCTTCTCGACTTTTGCATCGGCTTCTTCAACAATCTCATACTTTTTCGGCGGAATGGTAGCATCAATTACGGCAACGGTAATTGCCGCTTTAGTGGAATACTTAAACCCGCAAGCCTTTATTTTGTCAAGGACTTCTGATGTTTTCGCTACGCCGTTAACACGAATACACCGCTCAATAATATCCGAAAGTTTACCTTTTTTAACAAGGAAATCAACCTCGGGGCGAAATAGGTTTTCGGGGTTGCTTCTGTCTACATAGCCTAAATTCTGGGGGATATTTTCATTGAAAATCAGTTTCCCGATTGTAGTATGAATGATTTTAGTTACGATTTTGTCGTTAACGGGCTTTGAAAAACGCACGAAAATCTTCGCGTGAACGGAGATTACACCGGCTTCATAAGCCATCAGGGCTTCTTTGTCGTCGCGGAAGTGTTTGCCTTCGCCGGGTTCGCCCGCTTTATCCATCGTCAGATAGTATGAACCGAGCACCATGTCTTGCGTAGGAACGCAGACAGGACGTCCGTCGGAGGGCTTTAATAGGTTATTCGCCGCAAGCATAAGGAAGCGGGCTTCCGCCTGTGCTTCAACAGACAACGGTAAATGTACCGCCATCTGGTCGCCGTCAAAGTCGGCATTATAAGCAGTACAAACAAGCGGGTGGAGTTTAAGTGCTTTACCCTCGACTAAAACAGGTTCAAACGCCTGAATACCCAAACGGTGAAGCGTAGGCGCACGGTTGAGTAAAACAGGGTGGTCTTTAATTACAGAATCAAGTGCATCCCACACCTCTGTTGAAGCGCGGTCAACCTTTTTACGGGCGGATTTGATGTTCGTGACAACCTTCATATCCACAAGACGTTTCATTACAAACGGCTTAAAGAGTTCAAGCGCCATCTCTTTCGGGAGTCCGCACTGATACATTTTCAGCTCGGGTCCCACAACGATAACAGAACGCCCCGAATAGTCAACACGTTTGCCCAACAGGTTTTGTCTGAAACGCCCCTGTTTGCCCTTGAGCATATCGGAAAGCGATTTCAGCGCACGGTTATTCGGACCTGTAACAGGTCTGCCGTGTCTGCCGTTGTCGATTAATGCATCAACGGCTTCTTGAAGCATACGTTTTTCGTTTCTGATAATGATGTCGGGGGCTTCGAGTTCAAGCATTTTCTTGAGACGGTTGTTTCTGTTTATAACACGGCGGTAGAGGTCGTTAAGGTCAGACGTAGCATAACGTCCGCCGTCGAGCATAACCATAGGGCGGATGTCGGGCGGGATTACCGGTACTACATCTAAAATCATCCATGAGGGGTTATTCTTTGAAACCCTGAACGCATCTATAATTTCAAGGCGTTTTAAGAGTTTAATCTTCTTCTGTCCGGGCTGTAGGTCTTGAAGTTCAACTTTAAGGTCATTAGCTAACCATTCAAGGTTATTGATCCAGTTTTTACGGTCAATTAAGTCGGAGTATCTGCCGTCTTCGTTCTTTTCGGCTACAAGCCCCGAAAACAGTTCTTCAACATAGGTTGAGCCTGTTTTTACCTGAATTTGAAGCTTGCCTTTTTCCTCCATTCGGCGGTTAAACGTAAGCACATCTTCGCGGTATTTTGTACGGGTAATTACGTCATAATTGTTAAAATCAGTATTGCCGGCATTGTCGCTTATTACATAAATTCTCTTATTGAGGAAGTTTTCTATGTCGTCTTCGGAGATGCCTATAACAGCAGCAAAGCGGTCGATATTGTTTCTGATGAATTCGTCATAGCGGTTTTGGCTGTATTCGTCAAGCAGTTCTTTAATTGCCTCCGCGCCCATTTGTGCATCAAAATCGTCTTCATATTTTTCGCGCATATCGCTGAATTCTTTTTCGGAAAGCAGCTGGCGTTTTGCAAGTTCGGTATTTCCCGCATCGGTAACGATATATTTAGTGAAGTAAAGCACCTCTTCAAGGCGTTTTTGCGACACTTCTATTACCTGTCCGATACGCGAGGGAGTACCCTTAAAATACCATATATGCGACACAGGTGCCGCGAGTGCAATATGCCCCATACGTTCGCGGCGCACTTTTGCGCGGGTAACTTCTACCCCGCATTTTTCGCATACGCGCCCTTTAAAACGGATTTTTTTATATTTTCCGCAGTGACATTCCCAGTCTTTAGTCGGACCGAAGATTTTTTCGCAGAACAGTCCGTCGCGTTCGGGGCGTTGTGTGCGGTAGTTGATGGTTTCGGGGCGGGTAACCTCGCCGTGCGACCATTCAAAAATCTGCTCCGGAGAGGCAAGCCCTATTTTTATAGAATCAAACGTGTGAAACTCCATTTACATTCCTCCCTCAAACCAAATCTTCATCAGCCGCTTCATCGGCATAAATCAGGTCTTCCTCATCATCGTCGTCGTCTTCTTCATCTTCAAATTCATCATAGTCGTCAATATCATATCCGTCATCAATGAGGTAGCTCTCTTTGAGCCTGCTGTTTTCAACCATATCCGGCATATCTTCCGCCGCCGAAACAGGCTGAGGTATAATATCCTCATCGTCTTCAAACGTCGCTTTAAGGTCGATTTCCTCGCCTACTGCGTCAAGTACTCTTACATCAAGCGACAACGATTGCAGTTCTTTAATAAGCACCTTAAATGCCTCCGGTATACCCGGTTTCGGCACATTCTGACCCTTTACGATAGCTTCGTAGGTCTTTACGCGCCCGACTGTATCATCAGACTTAACGGTAATAATTTCCTGTAAAGTATAAGCCGCACCGTATGCTTCAAGTGCCCATACTTCCATCTCTCCGAAACGCTGACCGCCGAATTGGGCTTTACCGCCCAAAGGCTGCTGCGTAACAAGTGAATAGGGTCCTACAGAACGCGCATGGATTTTGTCGTCAACAAGGTGATGTAGTTTGAGATAATACATATAGCCGACTGTAACGCGGTTATCGAAAGCTTCGCCTGTACGTCCGTCATACAAAACGGTTTTGCCGTCTTCGTTTAAGCCGGCTTCTTTGAACGCTTCGCGGATATCTGCCTCATGAGCACCGTCAAATACAGGGGTCATAATCTTCCAGCCGAGTTTTGAAGCCGCCATACCTAAATGCACTTCAAGCACCTGTCCGATATTCATACGAGACGGTACGCCTAAGGGATTAAGTACGATATCAAGCGGCGTTCCGTCGGGTAAAAACGGCATATCTTCCGATTTAAGGATACGCGAAACGACACCCTTGTTACCGTGACGTCCTGCCATTTTATCGCCGACTTGGATTTTACGTTTTTGTGCAATATAGCAGCGTACTTTCACATTAACACCCGGTGCAAGCTCCTGAGAGTTCTCGCGGGTAAATACTTTTACGTCAACGATAACGCCCGATTCGCCGTGAGGCACTTTCAGCGAATTGTCGCGGACTTCACGGGCTTTTTCGCCGAATATGGCACGGAGTAAGCGTTCTTCCGCCGTCAGCTCGGTTTCGCCCTTAGGCGTAACCTTTCCGACTAAGATATCCCCTGCTCTGACTTCCGCGCCGATACGGATAATACCGCGCTCGTCAAGGTCTCTGAGGGCATCCTCGCCGACGTTCGGTATATCGCGGGTAATATCCTCCGGACCGAGTTTTGTGTCGCGGGATTCTATTTCGTATTCTTCGATATGGATTGAGGTATAAACGTCGTCGCGAACCATTCTCTCATTTAAGAGAACGGCATCTTCGTAGTTATAGCCCTCCCATGTCATAAAGCCGATTAACGCATTTTTGCCGATAGAAATTTCACCGTCTTTAGTAGCCGGTCCATCAGCTAAAACCTGTCCCGCTTTTACGCGGTCGCCTTTATTGACTGTGGGGCGTTGGTTTGTACACGTACCTTGGTTTGAGCGTTTGAATTTAGTCAGTTTATATAGGTGAGTAGCACCCGTTCCGTCTTTAATAACGATTTCATCGGCTGTACAGCGTTCAACAACGCCGTCTTCTCTTGCTAAAACACATACGCCCGAGTCAACCGCCGCTTTATATTCCATACCCGTGCCGACGATAGGGGCTTCGGTTTTAAGGAGAGGTACTGCCTGCCTCTGCATATTCGAGCCCATCAGAGCACGGTTTGCGTCGTCGTTTTCTAAAAACGGAATACACGCGGTAGCGACAGATACAACCATCTTCGGCGACACGTCCATAAAGTCAATACGTTCGCGTTCGCACTCTAAAATCTGGTCTTTTGAGCGTGCTTTAACAATCGGGCGTACAAAACGTCCGTTTTCGTCAAGCTGTTCATTCGCCTGTGCTACGGTGAAACGATCCTCTTCATCCGCCGTCATATATACAACTTCATCTGTTACAACCCCTGTCGCCTTGTCTACTTTGCGGTAGGGGGCTTCGATAAAGCCGTATACGTTTATACGGGCAAATGATGCAAGATATGAGATAAGTCCGATATTCGGTCCTTCAGGGGTCTCGATAGGGCACATTCTGCCGTAATGCGAATAGTGTACGTCACGGACTTCAAATCCCGCTCTGTCTCGCGACAAACCGCCGGGACCGAGTGCCGACAGACGGCGTTTATGCGTAAGTTCCGCTAAGGGGTTTGTCTGGTCCATGAACTGCGACAACGGCGATGAGCCGAAAAACTCACGGATTGCGGCAGTAATAGGTCTGATATTCACAAGGCTCGGCGGGGTAATATTCTCACTGCCCTGCTGACCGATATTCATACGCTCGCGAATGACACGCTCCATACGCGTAAAGCCGATACGGAACTGGTTTTGCAGTAATTCGCCCACGCTTCTGATACGTCTGTTCCCGAGATGGTCGATATCGTCAACAGTGCCGACACCCTCACAGAGATTGAGGAAATAACTTACAGTCGCGAATATATCGTCAATGGTGATATGTTTAGGTACAAGCTTGTCCGCATCACGGCGAACGGCTGTTTCGATTTCTTCGGGGGTTTTGTTTTCTTCTAAAATACGGTGAAGTTCAGTGTAACTTACTTTTTCGTTAATGCCGTATTTGGTTGCATCAAAGGTAATATAGGGTTTGATGTCAACCATGCCGTTGCCTATAACCTTAACAATAGACTCGCGTACGGTGTTTACGGCTTCGCCTGTGGGGGTTGTATAGCTTTCTTTGCGCTCAACCTTGAGCCACACTTCCGACACGCCCGCTTGTTCAGCCTCAGCCGCTTTTTCGCGGCGGATAAATTCGCCCGTATCTATCATTATTTCGCCGGTTGAAGGGTTTGCAACAGGGTGTGCCGCGTAATGCCCCGCTATTCGTGAAGCAATACCTAATTTTTTGTTGTATTTATATCTGCCGAAACGCGCCAAGTCGTAGCGTTTCGCGTCAAAAAACAGTGCGTTAATGTGTGAGAGAGAATTCTCGACTGTAGGCGGCTCGCCCGGACGGAGCTTTTTATATACCTCAAGCAAAGCCTCTTCGGTGTTCTTCGTGGGGTCTTTTTGAAGCAGAGTCTGTGTAAGACGCTCATCAATACCGAATTTCTCTTCGATTTCGGCATCAGTGCCGATACCCAAAGCGCGAATGAATGTTGTCAGAGGGATTTTCCTGTTTTTGTCGATTCTTACATAAACGACATCATTACTGTCCATTTCGTATTCCAGCCACGCACCGCGGTTCGGAATAACGGTTGATGAAAACAGGTCTTTACCGGTTTTATCTTTAGCAGATGAATAGTATACACCCGGAGAACGCACAAGCTGTGAAACAATAACACGCTCCGCACCGTTTATAATAAACGTGCCCGAATCGGTCATAAGCGGGAAATCGCCCATATAGACGCTGTTTTCCTTAAGCTCATTTGTTTCCTTGTTTAAAAGCATTGCCGTTACATAAAGCGGCACGGCATAGGTAGCGTCTCGTTCCTTACATTCCGCAATCGAATACTTCGGATTTTCTTCGATTTTATAATCAGTAAAATTCAGTACTAAATTATTGCTGTAGTCGGTTATTGCGGATATGTCGCGGAATACTTCCTTGAGTCCCTCCTCTATAAACCATTTGTAAGAATTCTTCTGAACTTCAATAAGATTCGGCATTGTCAGCACTTCATTAATTTTACCGAAGCTCATACGCGTCGTCTTACCGAGCTCCACCGGTTTGACATTCACCATAGGCGGAATTCCTCCCTTAATTTTAACAAAAACGGCGTTTAATCTGTTTTTCTTCTTTAGAAAAATCAGAAATAATTTTCTGCCTCAAACAACATTTATTCATTATGATACATTTTATAATTATATAACATTTGCTTTTATTTGTCAAGCATTTTTTTATAAAATTTTTATGTAAAATTTTGTTATTACGCGCGTGCAATACATATTTCAACGTTTTTCTGCAAATACTATGCCTTTTTTGCGTGATTTTCGGGTTAAATCGAAAAAACTTTGTGAGTATTGCACAAATTTCTCGGTAACAAATTGTGATTTTTTTATATACACGTACTTGCAATTTCACTTAAAATAAAGTATAATAAATGTATACGTGTGCTTATTCGCCAAAACCCGCTGAAATTCGGTATTGAGATTTCAACAATAACCGCAAAAATTCGGCAATTCAACTTCTGCCAAACGCAGCAAATCCCTATGTAAAATTGAGATTATGAGTATAAAAATTTCCGCATCCCTCCTCTCCGCCGATTTATGTAATCTTGAGAGTGAAATAAAATCCGCAGTCGCTTCCGGCTGTGAATATATCCACGTTGATGTAATGGACGGGCATTTTGCCGATAACAGTACATACGGACTGCCGGTGCT
>JAISHV010000071.1 GCA_031262495.1 Ruminococcus sp. | reverse complement strand
GACATTACCCCTTGAGGGCGGAATGTCATATCCGGCTATAGTACCCGAAGACAGCATTTTTGTCTTAGGCGATAACCGCCTCCATTCAACAGACAGCCGCAGCAGCAGAGTAGGTTTTGTGCCGCTTCAATCCGTCTACGGGAAAGTAAACCTCAGAGTCTTCCCCCTGACACAAATGCGCGTATTTGAGTGAATAATTAAAAATTATAAAAATATTATATGGTGAAAAATGACTGAAACCCCATCAATCCAATGGTTTCCGGGGCATATGAAAAAAACCGAGCGGGAGATTATTAAATCACTTCCGCTCGTTGACATTGTTGCCGAACTTTTGGATGCACGAATACCGCTTTCATCTCAAAACCCGGTTTTGCCGAAACTTTTAGGCGGCAAGCCGCGCTTTATAATACTCAACAAAGCCGATATGGCGGACGAGAATATTACGCGAAAGCATATAGATTTTTTCCGCGAACAGGGTTTAATGACACTTCAAACCGACTGCACCACCGGTAAAGGCTTAAAACAATTTGAAGCTACAGTCAGAACCGTTTTAAAAGAGAAAATCGAAAGAAACGCTCAAAAAGGTATGTCGGGTAAAACTATCCATGCCATGATTGTCGGAATCCCGAATGTCGGTAAAAGTACGCTCATAAACCGCTTAGCAGGTCAAAAAAAAGCCAAAACCGAAGACCGTCCGGGCGTTACGCGCAATAAACAATGGGTGAGGGTTTCGGATACTTGTGAACTGCTTGATATGCCGGGCGTTTTGTGGCCGAAATTTGAAGATCCGATAGTTGCCGAACGCCTTGCGTTCACGGGGGCTGTCAAAGATGATATTGTGGATATTGAAGCCTTAGCGGCACGGCTTATAGAAACGCTTATACTGAATTATAAAGCCCGCCTTGAAAACCGTTATGAAATAGAAATTACGTCTGATAACGGTTATGCTGTTTTAATTGAAATAGCAAAAAAGCGCGGTTTCCTTATCCGAGGCGGCGAATATAACACAGAACGCGCCGCAATCACAGTCTTAGACGAATATCGCGGAAAGAAATTAGGGAAGATTTCATTGGAGTAAAACACGGCGCGGCAACCGCGCTGTTAATTCGCGATGGAAGTCTTTAAGTAAATTTAGATGCTCACCGCGCAGCGGTGAATATCTGACCTCTGACTTCTGATATCTTATCTCTGTTTTATGAATAAATTATTTAATTTTGACGAAGAATTTCGTCATTCAAAAGAAATTGCTCTGTTATGCGGTATTGACGAAGCCGGGCGCGGACCTTTAGCGGGTGATGTTTATGCTGCGGCAGTGGTTTTGCCGCCTGATTTTTTGTCGGACGGTTTAAACGACAGTAAAAAGCTGTCCGAAAAAAAGCGGAATTACCTTTTTGATGAAATCACGCATAACGCTTTAAGCTACAGTATTGCCATAGCTACAATAGAAGAAATCGAACAGATTAATATACTGAATGCCGCTCTCCTTGCGATGAAACGCGCATACTCTGCACTCACCGTGAAACCCGAATTCACATTAATCGACGGCAATAAACTCCCGGATATTGACTGCGAAAAATCGGCTTTGATTAAAGGCGACGGAACGTCAGCATCAGTCGCGGCGGCATCAATTTTAGCGAAAGTCACAAGAGACCGATATATGTCCTCTTTACACGAAAAATACCCCGAATATTGCTTTGATAAACATAAAGGCTACGGGACGAAACTGCACTATGAAAAAATCCGCGAATACGGGATTTCGCCTGTCCATCGCCCGTCTTTTCTGAAAAAAATGCATTAATAAATTTTTGAAAATTTTCACTGCTTAACCGGTTAATCTGAAAATAATGGATAATTACAATAAAAGTCTCGGAAAACTCGGAGAAGATATAGTTGCCCAAATGCTTATAAAAAAGGGCTGTAAAATTATCGACAGGAATTTTAAGCGCGGCGGCGGTGAGATTGATATTATCGCCGAAAAAGGCGAAACGGTAATTTTTGTCGAGGTAAAAACGCGTTCCCCGGAAGCCGTTGAAAAATACGGCGAGGGCGTAACGGCTATAAGCCCCACAAAAATGAAGCGGATTATTAAAACCGCTTCAAAATGGATGTATATTAAAAACTGTGAACTTCAAGCCCGATTTGATATTGCAGAGCTTGTTATTAAAAATAAGAAACTGACTTATTTTGAGTATATTGCGGATGCGTTTACGCTTGATAATATCTGAAAAAGTTTTATAAACATTTTAAATATGTATTATTAATCGTCTTGCGGTCGACCCGCTGTGAATTCGCGATGAGAGTATTCCGGAACTTAAAGATGCTCACCGCGTAGAAAAAATTTTGTTTTTAACATTTTAAATATGTATTATTGATAGTTTTCTTTATAACGCCTGAAATCTCAAGGTCCGTGAGGATATCCAAAACATCAAGCGTATCTAAATCTAAATTCGCAATAATATCGTCGGCATTAATCCCGTCAGAAGCCCCCGCGATTTCATCAAAAACAATCTTTTCGGTATCAGATAAAGCCTCAATAACAGCATTTATTTCAACCCGCTTTTCGGGATCATCAAGAAGTTCGGGTTCTGCAATTCTGACTTCTGATTTCTGACCTCTGATCTCTGTGTTCTGACTTCTGTGTTCTGTATTCTGTATTCTAAAATCCGTGAAATCCAAGAATTCCGCTAAGATTTCAAATGCGCCGTAAACAGGTATAGCACCGTCGCGCAGCAGTTTGACATTCCCGCGATAGCTTTCTGAAAAGAGGTTTGAGGGCGGAATAACGAATACATCGCGCCCGTAGTCGCACGACAGGTTTGCCGTAATAAGCGAACCGCTTTTTTCAGAGGCTTCAACCACCAAAACGGCTTTTGCCATGCCGCTTATTATACGGTTTCTGATGGGAAAATAATGGGACAGCGGCGGCGTTTCGGGCGGATATTTGCTGATTAAACAGCCGTTTTCGGCGATAAGTTTTTTATATCGCTGATTTGCGGCAGGGTATTCAATATTCAGTCCGCAGCCGAGAACGGCGATGGTTTTTGCGCCGTGTTCTACAGCCGCTAAGTGTGAAGTAATATCCGTGCCTTTAGCAAATCCGCTGATTATGTCGGTTCTTACACCGGACTGAATGGCATTTACTAATTTTTCTGTAATTTTAAGGCTGTAGTCTGAAGCTTTACGCGCCCCAACCACTGCCAATTGATTTTCATAGTTTAAAACCGAGCTGTCGCCGTAGCCGTAGAGCAAAGCCGGGGGATTTGATATTTCGCGCAGACGTTCGGGGTAATATTCACTGTCGTAACAAACCGTGAAAATCCCGTCTTTTTGACACTTGTCACAGAGTTTATAAAACCCGTCTTCTGAAAAATTCTCGATTCCCGAAACTTCACTGGGCGTTAGGGCAGAGCGGAAATTATTTAAATTTTCGGTGACTTCAAGGTACAGCCTGTCTAAATCCTCACCCCAGAGTTTATAGAGATTCCAGAGATTGCGGCTGCCCGGTGGGAACATCAGCGACAGCCTGAACCATTTTTCGGAAGAATTCATAGTTGAAATTGCCTTTCAGTATTTTCGTATCGCTTGATTTTTTCGGTTAATGACGGCATTTTCAGACAGTGCTGATCAAAAGTTTTTGTACAAAATTGCCTAAACTCATTATACAACTTTTTTTGACATTTGTCAACACGCATTTTCCGTTGTTGTTAAATTTTTAAAATGAAAAATTTCGTTCATCTCCACGCTAAAACAGAATACACCCTCCTTACTTCTGCTTTACGGATAAAAGACTACGTAAAACGCGTAAAAGCTTTGGGGCAAACCGCCGCCGCCGTCACTGACCGCGGGGTTTTATATGGTGTGCCCGAATTTATAAACGCCTGTAAACGCGAGGGTATAAAGCCGATAATCGGTTGTGAAACCACACCTGACGGCATTTTATTGCTTTGTAAAAATGATACGGGTTATAAAAATTTAATTAAAATCTCCTCCGGCGGCGGATTTCATGTAACAGACCTAAATGCATATGATTTAAACGGCTTAATCGGACTTTCAGGCGGCAAAGACAGTCTTATTAATCGCCTTATGCTTGACGGCGAATACAGAGAAGCCAAGAAAATTATTACAAAAATTAAAGATTTATTCGACGAATTTTATATTGAAATATTAAACCACGGCTTGCGCGAGGAAGCGGCTGTTTTGCCGCTTTATATCCGTTTGTCAAATGAAACCGAATGTAAACTTTGCGCAACAAATGATGTCTGTTATACCGATAAGGACGGCTATGAAACAGAACAAATCCTTACGGCGATACGAAAAAACCGTTCTGTTATGCAAAAAGACCCCGACGATATAAAAAACGATTCATATTATGTGAAATCATATGATGAGATGATTGAAGCGTTCCCCGAAATGGCAGATGCGGTTGAAATTACAAATGAAATAGCCGAAAATTGTAACGTAACCTCAATCGGCAGCAGTGAAATTCACCTCCCGCATTTTGAAATACCGGGTTCCCCAAATAACAAAGACTTTTTAAGTGCACTCTGTCACAAAGGGGCTAAAAAGCGTTACGGTGAAAACCTCAATACAGAAATAATCAATCGCCTGAATTTTGAACTTGAAACAATAAACAACATGGGGCTGACAGATTACTTCTTAATTGTGTGGGATTTTGTAAAATTCGCCAAAACAAACTCTATTCCTGTCGGACCGGGGAGAGGTTCAGGCGCGGGGAGTCTTGCGGCTTTTTGTACCGGTATAACGAATACCGACCCTATCCGTTATAATCTTCTGTTCGAGCGTTTTTTAAATCCCGAGCGTGTAACACTCCCCGATTTCGATATAGATTTCGGCGACGAACGGCGCGGTGAAGTTATCGACTACGTAATAAACAAATACGGCGTGGATTACACCGCCGGTATAGTCACATTCGGTACACTTGCGGCAAAAAATTCCATTCGCGATGTTTGCCGCGTTACAGGTATGCCCTATTCGGCGGGGGACTATTTAGCCAAAGAACTGAGTAAATTCGGGATAAATGCGAAACTGTCGGATTTAAAAATTAACGGTGAATGGAAAGAAACAGACCCTCAGCTTGTGAAACTCCTCAGTTTCGCGGAAAAATGCGAAGGCTTCCCGAAAAATGCCTCAACCCATGCCGCCGGTATAGTTATAACAGACAAACCCGTGACAGATTACGTCCCGACTGTTAAAAACAACGATATGACGGTTACCCAATACCCTATGACGGAACTCGAAGCCTTAGGGCTTGTAAAAATGGATTTTTTGGGACTTAAAGCTCTTACTGTAATTGACGATACCGTCTCGGCGATAAAAATTTACAATAAAAATTTTTCGGCTGATAAAATCCCGGAAAACGACCCCGAAACCTACCGAATGCTCTGCCTCGGCGATACGGCGGGTGTGTTTCAGTTTGAATCGGAGGGGATTACTTCACTCTTGCGGCGGGTTAATCCTTCTTGTATCGAAGACCTTATCGCCGTAATCGCTTTATATCGCCCCGGTCCGATGGACAGTATTCCGAGCTTTCTTGAAAACCGCCGCCGCCCGCGTGAAATCCGCTATGCTCACCCTATATTGCGTGAGGTTTTGGCTGAAACATACGACGTTATCGTCTATCAGGAGCAAGTTATGCTGTTAGCGAGGAAGATGGCTTCTTTTACGCTTGGGCGCGCTGATATCTTGCGCCGTGCTATGTCGAAAAAGAAAACCGACGTTATGGAACACGAAAAATCCGCATTTATCGAAGGGTGCAAAAAAAACAATATCGGTGAGGGTATTGCTTTAGATATTTTTTCACAAATTGAAAAATTTGCCTCATATGCCTTTAACAAATCTCATGCCGCCGCATATGCTGAATTAAGCTATAAAACAGCCTATTTAAAAAGGCATTTCCCGGCTGAATTTTTCGCCGCGCAGATTTCGGCGTTTTGTCAAAGCAGCACGAAGCTGAATTTTTACGTAAATGCGGCAAGGCGTTTTAATATCAAATTCTTACCGCCTGATATTTTAACATCAGAGCGCAAATTCAAAGCCGTAACGCGTGATACGATTTTATTCGGATTCGGCGCACTTAAAGGTGTCGGCGATATAGCTATTGATGAAATTCTCTCCCTGAGAAAACGCGAAGAGATTACGTCGTGCGAGGATTTTTGCGCTAAATGTGACGCAGAAGCTGTTTCGCGCCAGACTGTAGAAAGTTTGATACAAGCCGGGGCTTTTGACCGATTCAGTGTGAGCCGCCGTCATCTTATGCAATATGCCGCTATGTATATCGACAACGTAAAATGGCAGAAAATGCGCAATATCAGCGGACAGGTGAGTATTTTTGAAAGCGGCGCAAAGCCGCAAACACAGCAAAAGTTTTTGCCTGAATTTGATGAACCGACCAAACGGCAATTCCAAGCTGATATTTTAGGGGTTATCATTTAGAAAATTAAATTAAAAGGGACGTTTAAATTAATTAAAGCTTATGAGGAGAGCTAATTAATGACAACGCTTCTTTCACCCGCGCAATATGAGCGGCTTTGCTGTCTTGTTTATTTGGACGAAATTTTAGACTACTGCTGCAGCCTTAATTTACACGATATTTGTAATAATATCTTGCCGCATATAAAACAATCAGACAAACTTGAAGCCGATAATAAACAGGTTTTGACTGATATTATGACGGATGAGAAGCTTAGTGATTTAACGATAGCCGATTTTATGGATATTCCACTGTCGTACGGCGGCTCTGACCAAACCCCGGGACAGCGTATTGTGACTTTCACAGACGGCATAAACGGTTATATAATAATCCGAGGCACTCACGGCGATGTCCAATGGGCAGACAACGGACGGCGAATGTATAAAGCCGAAACCCCCGAGCTTTTACAGGCTGAAAGTTACGTGTTAAAGCAAGCAGAGAAATTCAGAAAGGTTGGTATAGCAGGACATTCAGGCGGCGGAAACAAGGTACAGTATATTTACATTAAAAATCCTGTGATAGCTGAATGTTTGGCTTTAGACGGCGAGGGTTTTTCTATAGAATTCTGCGAAAAATACCCGGAACTCATTGATGCGCGTGCACAAGGCATAACTTCAATCGCGGAGCGGCGGGATATCGTAAACGGTTTGGGGATTACGCTGAGTTTGCCGCTTTATTTTTCGGGGAAACGGGGCGAAACACGCTTGCCGGAATATTTTTTCGGTGAGCCGCTGCCGAATTTCCATATTCCCGATGCTTTGAGAAACAAAGATAACGAAATCATTGATCAGGCAGAACGCTCATATATTTCTGAACTCATTAATGCGATAACTGTCTTTCTGCTGACTTCTCCGGAATATGCATCACGGAAGCAGTTTTTGTGTGACACATTAGTATCGCTGATGATGACAGAAACAAAGACGGATAAAAACAAACAGGCTCTGGCTATAGCCGAAGTAGTGAGTGCGGCTTTTGAGATTGCCTCAAATGATAAAGAATTTACAGAGTTGTTTCGCGATACGCTTATAAATGAACGGCGTGTGATAAGGGCGACAATAGCTGAATACTCCGAAGCGGGTATTATAGACTTAATCAAGGGTGCTATGCACCATACATTACACAAATATAACCCCAACAAAACCGGCGTAGAACAAATAGCAAACGCCCTCCCCGAAATCACAAAAGACGAACCCGATGGTTTGTTTGAGAAGATTTTTAAGGATTTGAAAGAGATTTACAGCTTTTGATACTACTATGCATATAAATGATTGATTGAATTTGCTTTGAAAAAACGGGCGAACACAGTTCGCCCCTACAGCCATGCCGGGTAACAACCAAGAATTCTGTAGGGGCGGTCTTCGTAGCGTTGCTACACCGCCCGCCCGCACATCATTTCATTTTTTTATTGCATATTAGTATGATACTATTATGTTCATTCCATCAGATAATTTTTTAGTTTTTGCAGCAGCCTTTTTTCTATCCGTGAAATTTGAACTTGGTTTGTTCCTATAATCTTTGCGGCTTGAAGCTGTGTTAATCCTTTGAAAAACCGAAGTGTAACCACCTCTTGCTCTTCTTTGGTTAAAAATGTTATTACCTGCCGCAATGAAATTAAATCAACAGCACTATTGTCAGGCGGCGGGGTCGAAAGATCAAGCCGCCTGTCGTCGTCGTTGTCGTCGGGTACAGTAAGGCTCAAAACCGGTTTAGCCGCTGAAATTGCTTCAATTACATCATCAAAAGGCGCGCCTGTGAGGTCTGATATTTCTTTGACATTCGGCTCACGGTCATGCTCGCGTAAAAATTTCTCGCGCACGGCTGTAATTTTAAGTGATAAACTTTTAAGCGACCGACTGACGCGCACAGCCCCGCCGTCACGGAAAAGACGTTTCATTTCACCTAAAATAACGGGTACAGCATACGTCGAAAAAGCAAAACCCCTACTCTCATCAAATGCGCGCACTGCCTTACAAAGCCCTATACAACCCGTTGAATAGAGGTCTTCATACTCTATTCCGCGGTTTAGAAAGCGTTTGGCGCACATATGAACAAGCCCCAAGTTCTGCTCGGTGAATTTATCCTGTTCGGGTTTAGTCATTACCATTTTTTATTAATTTTCCAACTGACCTAATTTTTTAGTGAGCGTTATGGTTGTACCTTTGCCGACGGCGGATTTAACAGTCATTTTGTCGCAAAAACTCTCCATAACCGCAAAACCCAGCCCGGCGCGTTCCTCTTCGGGGTGTGATGTCCAGAGCGGGGTCCGCGCTTGCTTAATGTCGCTTATTCCGCAGCCTCGGTCGGTTATTTTTATATGTAGAGTCCCATTATCACGCGCCTTTAAAATTACCGTAATATCGCCGCCTTTATCGCGGTATGCGTGTACTATACAGTTTGTAACCGCTTCCGAAACAGCGGTTTTTATTTCGGCAATCAGAGAGACATCAACGCCGAGCGATGCTGTGAACGCGGTTACGGCAACACGCGCTAAATGTTCGTTTTCCGCTTTTGCGGGGAAAATCATTTTTAGACTGTTCATTTATTTTTACTCCTTGAAATTATACTATTCTCTCATTAAAAAACGCCTTGCGTTTTTTAGATGCTTTGCAGCGTTGCTGCGTAGCTTCTGCTGACGAGTGCCGCCTGTAGGGCGGCAGAGAAACCGTTCAATACTAATCTCGGCGGCTTTGCCGCCCCGCCGCAAAGCGGCGGCATTAAAAACATTTTCAATGTTTTTAATGAGAGATTAGTATTATT
>JAISHV010000052.1 GCA_031262495.1 Ruminococcus sp. | reverse complement strand
ATTCAATAAAGACCTCGTTATTACCTTTGAAAACGGAGAAATCCTTGTTCAAAGACCGAATGACGACAAAAATTTCAGATCACTTCACGGTTTAACCAGAAGTCTCATAAACAACATGGTTGTCGGTGTAACTTCGGGCTATGCTAAATCCCTTGATATCGAGGGTATCGGATACAGAGCCGTAAAACAGGGCAATAAAGTTGTTTTGACACTCGGGTTTTCACATCAGGTTACCATTGAAGAAAATGAAGATATAAAGCTTGATGTTCCCGCACAAAACAAGATTATTGTTTCGGGTATTGATAAACAAAAAGTCGGTCAATACGCTGCCGAAGTTCGCGAAAAGAAACCCCCTGAGCCCTATAAAGGCAAAGGTATCCGCTATACGGGCGAACAAATCATCCGTAAAGAGGGTAAAGCGGGCAAAGGGAAAAAATAATGCAGAATTAATAATGCAGAATGCAGAATGTTTATTGCTTTCGGTAATAATTATAATTCATCCGCGTGTATGGGACAGCCCAATGAAAAAATTTGCGGCTACTATACCGAATTAAGGGAGAAATTTTAAAATGGTTAAACAATATGACCGCAACGCTGCCAGAAAAAAACGGCAGAAACGTGTACGCGGTAAAATCAGCGGCACAGCAGAGTGCCCGCGTCTGAACGTATTCAGAAGCGCAAACCACATATATGCACAGCTTATTGACGACGGCAAAGGCGTTACTTTAGCTCAGGCTTCAACCTTAGACAAAGGCTTTGAAGGACCGGGCGGAAATATCGCCGCTGCCGAAAAAATCGGTGAAACGATAGCAACTCGCGCAAAAGAAAAAGGCATTGAAAAAGTAGTCTTTGACAGAGCCGGCTTCCTCTACCACGGAAGAGTAGCGGCACTCGCCGACGCAGCCCGTAAAAACGGACTGGTATTCTGATTGAAGGAGGGAAAAAACTTTGTTAAAAGAAAAATTAGATGCGGCACAGTTTGAGCTTACCGAAAAGGTTGTCGCAGTAAACCGCGTATCAAAAACAGTTAAGGGCGGACGTATCTTTAAATTCGCGGCACTTGTGGTTGTCGGAAACGGCGACGGCATAATCGGTTTCGGAATAGGCAAATCGGGAGAAGTTCCCGACGCTATCAGAAAAGGCATTGAAGATGCTAAGAAGAACATCGTTAAAGTAAGTCTTCGCGGCACATCTATTCCTCATGAAGTAATAGGCGCGTTCGGCGCGGGCAGAGTTCTCTTAAAACCCGCCGCACCCGGTACGGGCGTTATCGCGGGCGGTGCTGTCCGTGCGGTTGTTGAGCTTGCGGGAATCCGCGACATCAGAACCAAATGTATTCGCTCAAATAACCCCTGTAACGTCGTTCGCGCAACAATAAACGGTTTAACGAGCTTGCGTTCTGTAAAACAAGTTGCCGCTGTCAGAAATAAATCCGTGAAAGAAATTTTAGGGTGACGCTCATGAAAATAAAACTTATAAAAAGTATAAGCGGCAGACAAAAAGACCAGATAGCGACAGCAAAATCCTTAGGTTTACGCAAAATCGGCGACACAGTAGACCAGCCCGATAACGAAGCCACAGCCGGGAAAATCAAGAAAATAGGGTTCTTATTACAGGTTACGAAATAAATTTCAAAATTTAAGACAATTACATGTTTGTAGGGGCGGGCGCCCTCGCCCGCCCGCATATCAACAAAATTAGAATTTTGCTGTTATGCGACAAATTATGATAATCTAATTAATATTCTAAAATCAAGCGTTTAGAACGTGCGGGCGGGCGAGGGCGCCCGCCCCTACAGAATAGAAACCTGTAATGCGAGTGGGTATTAATAATATGAATTCAGTCGGTTAACGGCAGATGAAATCGGCGGCATTTAGAAACTGCTGCTCTGATATCTGACGTCTGACCTCTGACTTCTGTATCTGCGTTTAGCAAAGGAGAATTTTTACAATGCAATTACACGAATTAAGTTCGCCGTCGGGTGCAACAAAAAAAAGCAAACGTATCGGCAGAGGACACGGTTCCGGTTGGGGTAAAACCGCCGGAAAAGGTCATAAAGGTCAAAATGCACGTTCGGGCGGCGGTGTTCGCCCCGGTTTTGAAGGCGGTCAGATGCCTCTTGCCCGCCGTATACCCAAACGCGGCTTTAATAATATTTTTGCCGATAAGTGTGAAATCATAAACGTTTGTGACCTCGAGAAATTTACTAACGGCACAGAAATTACGGCGGAACTTCTAAAGGCTTCCGGGATTGTTAAAAAAATAGATTCCGGCGTAAAGGTTTTAGGAAACGGCGAATTAACTAAGAGCCTGACAGTAAAGCTTTCCGCTTACAGCGCGTCAGCTAAAGAGAAAATCGAGAAAGCAGGCGGGAAGGCTGAGGTGATCTGATTGTTCAGCACTTTTGCCAACGCATGGAAAACTCCCGAACTCAGAAAAAAGATAATCTTTACTTGCTTTATAATACTGATTTTCAGAATAGGCAGTTATCTACCCGTACCTTTCCTTGATGCAGAGGTTATGGGCAGTCTGATTTCGGAGAGCGGTTCAATCTTCAGCGTAATGAATACATTTTCGGGCGGCGCGTTAGCGCAGGGTTCGGTATTCGCACTGTCGATTCAGCCTTATATCAATGCTTCAATCATTATGCAGCTTCTGACATACGCACTCCCGCCCCTTGAAACAATGCAAAAAGAGGGCGAATCGGGGCGTAAAAAAATCCAGAAGATTACAAACTTTGTGTCGCTGGCGATTGCTACCGCTATGGGATATGCCTTTTATATCTCGGCTAAAAACCTTAACGCGGTACAGCAATTCACAACAGCAGACGGTGCGGTGAATACATTCGCGAATATCTTCACGGGTATAATTATCGTAGCCGTATTCGTAGCCGGTTCACAGCTTATTAACTTCATGGGTAACCTCGTGAACGACAAAGGTCTCGGCAACGGTATCTCAATTATCCTCTTTGCCGGTATCTTAGCACGCGGACCTCTTGCAATTATCAATATGTTCGAGGCGGCAAGTGCTACTCCGACTTTATACATGGCTATATTCTTCATTGCAATATTCTTTGTTGTGATGGTAGGATTTATCGTATTTATGAATGAGAGTGAGCGCAGAATCCCTGTACAATACGCAAAACGCGTTGTCGGGAGACGTCAATACGGCGGTCAGTCCTCATTTATCCCCATAAAAATTGCAATGAGCGGCGTTATGCCTATCATCTTTGCAATGGCACTTATGAGTTTCCCGGCGACAATCAAGATGTTCGTTGCTCCGGCGGCGAATCCCCAAGGTTTTTGGCAGAATTTCTACGTCGGGTTCTTAAACTTCTTTAATACAACAAGCGTTTGGTATGCTATTTTATACTTCATCTTAATTATTGCATTCAACTTCTTCTATGTTTCAATGCAATACGACCCCATTCAGATAGCGAACCAACTCCGAAACAACAACGGCGGCGTACCCGGTATCAGACCCGGCAAGCCCACGTCAGACTATATCCGTAAGATTTTGAATAAGATTACAATAGTCGGCGCATTCTTCCTCGGCGTAATCGCCATTGTCCCGATTTTGAGCAACTACGCAGTGAGCGGTTTACAAATCTCGATGGGCGGTACAACAATCCTCATCGTAGTAAGCGTAATCCTCGAAACAACCCGTATGCTCGAATCACAAATGATGATGAGACACCACAAGGGATTCCTTGAGTAACAGAGGTCAGAATTAGAATTTTTCGATTTCAGCCTGAAATCCAAAAGCACTCATAGACCGCCTCTCACTCCTACAGGGGGAGAGGGGTAGGGGGTGCAGGGGGTGTAGGGGAGAGGGGGCGGCGTCACGCCTGCCACTTCGAATAGCCGCCCCCTCTCCCCTCATCCCCTGCAAGACATTCAAACGGACATTCACAGACATTCATATGACATTCATCCGACATCCAAACGTGACATTCACAAACAAATTATTAAAAAACGTATACCATTCATCTAAAGATTTAAAATCTTTGAGAAAGGCTGTATATGAATCTAATACTATTAGGTGCTCCCGGAGCGGGAAAAGGTACACAGGCGGAGGTTATCGAGAGAGAGTGCGGTTTACCGCAGATTTCTACGGGTAACATCTTAAAAGCGGCTGTAAAAAACGCTACGCCTATCGGGCTTCAGGCAAAATCCTTTATGGACAGCGGTGCGCTTGTGCCTGATGAGGTAGTTATCGGCATTTTAAAGGACAGGATAGCTGAAGACGACTGTAAGGGCGGATTTATCCTTGACGGTTTCCCGCGCACAGTTCCTCAGGCAGATGCTTTGGATGCTATGGGCGTTATTATTGACAAGGTTATTTCAATAGAAGTACCCGATGAAAAGATAACCAAACGTCTGTCGGGCAGAAGAGCCTGTCCCGATTGCGGCGCGACGTATCATGTTGAATATAATCCTCCTAAAACAGAGGGTATTTGCGATAAATGCGGCGGAAAACTCGTTATCCGCGACGACGACAAGCCCGAAACGGTTATAGAACGTCTTAAGACTTATAAAGAAAAGACTGCTCCGCTGATTGATTATTACAAAGCAAAAGGCAAACTCGTCACCGTAATCGGTCAGGAAGAAGTCAGCGACACATCAAAACTTGTGCTTGAAGCGGTGAAATAGAGCGAAATTCGCGAAAAAGCCATAGCATAGAAAGGCGAGAACGTGGTATCCGTAAAGACGGCGTGGGAAGTGGAAAAGATGAAAGCGGCGGTGCAGATAGCAGCTAACGCTTTACACCTTGCGGGGAAGTCAATCAAGCCGGGCGTATCAACGGCAGACCTCGACAAAATTATCGGGCGTTATATAACTTCTCAGGGCGCAAAACCCTCATTCCTCGGCTATAACGGTTTCCCGGGCAATGCCTGTATCTCACTTAACAGCAAGGTTATCCACGGAATCCCGAACAAAAATGAACGCCTCAAAGAGGGCGACATTGTGAGCATTGACGTGGGTGCCTATAAAAACGGTTTTCACGGCGACACGGCGTATACATTCGCCTGCGGGCGGATATCAGACGCGGACAGGAAACTCTTAGACGAGACTAAAGCTTCACTGACGGCGGGTATTAAAAAAGCTGTCGTCG
>JAISHV010000046.1 GCA_031262495.1 Ruminococcus sp. | reverse complement strand
TTGTTTATATCCTAAAATCATGCATTTTAGAATGTGCGGGCGACCGAGGGCGGTCGCCCCTACGAATCTCACGCCTGTGATGCTGTGATTGCCTTTTGATTCAAATCATTCATTTTAATACGGTAGTCTTCTTTGAGCTGGGCTAAGCGTTTTGCGTCTTCGGTACGTTTTTGTTTTGCTTCCTGCTGGATTTTTTGTGTTTCTTCGATACCGGCAACGATTGTTTGCCATGTTTGCTCTAAGGTTTCTACTTTTATACTGCTGCCTGATGCAAGCTGAGTAGTGTATTTAGTTTGATTAACGGTATTCTGCGCATTTTTAATAAGGAGTTCATTGGTCTTTTCATCCAAAGCGGACATAGCTTCTGCCTGAATACGCTGGCGTTTGAGCATTACCGCTTGTGCTAAAGCCTGTTTAAACACCGGCAGTGTAATAATAAATGCACTGTCAATCTTTCTTATTAGATTGAGGTTTGAAAACTGCATTGATTTAAGCATAGGTACAGTCTGCATAGCAACATTCTCCGCGATTTTAAGGTCCATAACGCGTTGTTCAAATATAGCGCGTGTTTGTTCTAAGGTCTGTAAATCCATTGCTACAGCACCTGAATCGGGCTTTTCTGCAAGTTTTTTTCTGTAGTCAATGATATAATCATCAATCTCTTTCGTAGCCTGTTCGCCCGCCAAGATATAAAGCTGTAAATCTTTATAATACTGGAGATTGGCTCTGAACATGGTCTCAAGCTTGACATTCGATTCTTTGATTTCGTTTTCGTATTTATTAAGCTGAACATAAATTCTGTCAACCGACACGCCCATATTCTGATATTTAGCAAGCAGTCCCTCAAGTTTTTTCTTAATGCTCGCAAGAAAGCCTTTTTTGCCGTCATCCGTTAAATCTTTTGCATCAAATTGCTCCATAACAGCACTGAGCTCTTGAAGCAAAACGCCTGAATCGTTGACTTGTTTGAGGCTCATTGAGCTTAAAACTTGGTCGGAGGCTTTTGAAATTTCGGTAGCTACTTCCGTACCGAATGTTACGACAGAGTTCACGTCGTTGATGTTGATTGTGGCAACAAGCTTATTTACCTGTTCTGTTTGAACGAGGTCTGCCTTAATCTGTTCTGCGGTTTTTACCATATCAAAGGTCTGTTCGGGTTCTGCTAAAGCTGCGGGGGCTGCAATGCCGGTTACTTCGGCTTCTGCCGGTTGTTCTGATGCAGGTGTAAACTGTAATGCCATGATAATTTTTCCTTTCGTAATAGAAAATATATTTTACATAATTTGATTATTTTGTTTTTGATTTCTGTAGGGGCGAACTTGGTTCGCCCGTTTCCGAGATTTCGTATTTTGGGGTGTGCGGGCGACCACAGGTCGCCCCTACAAAATCTAACCCCTTATCTTCGCCGTCTTTTTTTCTTTAAATACTTCTCCGTATCGGGTATTCTAAGCGGCGGCACAAGGCGCGGGACTTTTGCGTTATAGACGAATTCATTGAGTGTATATTCCTCAAACGCCGTGTCTGACACAAATGTCTCTAAATTTCGGTAGCCTGTCGGCGTAAAAACAAGGATATCAAACCCAAACAAATTATATAGTATAAGCTGTATACACTCGGTCTTTGTGAATGTATCTTCAATCGTGTCTATTACAATAAATTTCGGGATATCTTTTGTATAGTCAAATTTCTGTAAAATCCTCAAAATCTCTTTGTCGAGGTTAAGCCCCACATACATAATCTGCGGTATCAGTTCATTGAAATCAAGTTTCAAAAATCCGCTGTCTGCCGCTTCCTGCATCTTTTCAAAAATCATATCTTGAATAGCATCAGAAAGAAATGTGTATTTATTGAGCGGCGAACGTTTGAGGCTGTCGGCTAAAATGCGCTCCCCGCTGTAATACGCCGAATAGGCTCTCAGTGTAAATGTATCCATTCCGCGCCTGAACGTCGGTGAATGTCTTATAATTTTTGTATAGGGCGACAATTTAAAGCGGACTTCATCCCAGTAGTTCTCCATATCCGCATCTCTTACTCCGCTAATTTTTGCGAAAATATTCGGAACGTACGCCCTGTCGCCTTTGACTTCAAACCCCGAGCGGAATTTCGCCTGTTCATGCCACATAAGGTCAATTTCGTCAAATGTCGTCTTGAGTGTCAGAGCGTGCATTTTTTCAAACTGAAAATCCCTGAAAAACGTGTCTCCGCCGTATAAATAGGTATCAAGCTGACGTTCGGCGATATAACTTTGTGTAGCGATTTTTACTTTAAGGAGTTTATCCGGATATGGTGTTACAGAGCCGCTTGACGGGAGCTCGAAAAACTGTAAATTCGGCGCGTTGTCAAGGGCGTGCAGTACCTGTTTATCCTCGCAAATATAAAGCACATCAAACCCGATTCTGCTGACAAGCCGCAAAAACCGCGTTTCGGCTTCGGTAATCATACCGTAATACAACAGCAGCGGAATCTCCCCGCAGGCTCTCGCATACCCATCCGACTTAGTGCAGCGGTTGAGCCATGAAAGCAGTGTCATTGCCACAGGTTTGACTTCCGTATCGGAGATTTCCGATAACACGTCCGTCAATGCGGAATTGAGTTTCCCCTCGCGCACAGGGTCGCGCATCAGCGATTTTTCGCAAAACAGCGTAATTATTTCGGCGCGTGTATTAAGCTTTTCGGCGGGGATTTCGGAAAACGGCGCAAGCTCATCGGGAGTCGGCGGGCGGCGGACATTCTCCATATAAATAATGAATTTATCGGAATTTGAAAGGCTGTCGCGCAGATTATAAAGCATATTGCGGTACACTGACAGAGCTTCCGCATCTTTTGACGTATCGGGAATCCCGATTAACGCCGCAAAATAAACCGGCAAATAATCTATCGCAAAATTATTCTCCCGCAGCCGTTCATCTTTAAGCTTCATCGTATCGGCGTGGAAACCCTCGGCTGTGGTTTTTAAATAAATTACGCCGCTTTCGGGCTTTTTTTCATTTTCGCTGTATGGTTTAAATATCATAATTCGTTAATCGTTAGCAATTGCGCATATATTTCAGATTTTTTCAGCCCATAGAGTTTTGCAATCTCCTTACAGGCATCGGCGGTTTTTACACCGTTTTCGGTGAGTTTTCGCGCCTCTTCGGCGGCTTCATCTACGGTAATCTCCGCCTTTTTTTCGGTATTCGCATACCCGTCAACAATAAGCACAAACTCGCCTCTGGGGTTTCTTTCGGTAAAAATACGTATAGCACCTTGAATATCTGTTCTGATAACCTCTTGATGAAGCTTTGTAAGTTCTCTGCAAAGGCAAATGCACCTGTTCCCGAAGAATTTTTCAAAATCTGTCAGTGATTGTAATAGCTTATGCGGAGCTTCATAAAAAATCAGCGTGTGCGTGTCGTTTTTAAGGCTTTCAAGATGGTTAAAACGCTGTTTTTTTGAAACAGACAAAAATCCTTCAAACGCAAACCGCGTAACATTCATCCCCGACAAAGCGGCGGCAGTAGTCAGAGCCGTCGCCCCGGGAATCACATCAACCTCAATCCCGGCAGTGATACAAGCCCTCACAAGTTTTTCGCCCGGGTCTGAAATAGCAGGCATCCCGGCATCCGTCACCTCTGCGGCATTCTCGCCGCTCTGAATACGGCTTATAATCTTTTCGGTAATATAATCGTCAGAGTGCTCCTGAAAACTCACAAGCGGCTTTTTTATTTCAAGGTGATTTAAAAGTTTCAGCGTAACCCGCGTGTCTTCAGCGCATATAAAATCGACTTCCGACAGGGTTTTTACGGCGCGGTATGTTATGTCGGAAAGGTTTCCTATGGGAGTTCCTACTAAAAAGAGTTTGCCGGTTGGTATATTATTCATTTTTCATTATTCATTCATTTATTATCAGCGGCTCCGAAACATTTAAAAATGACTTCCCGCCTTTTGTACCGTCTATTAAAAACAGCCACGGCTTTGAATGTGTATTTTTATGAACAAAACGTAATCGCTTAGGCTCAATACCATTGTCTTTCATCGCAGAAATCACGTCTGCAAGCCGTTCTGGACGGTTACACAAACACAGCCGCCCGCCGTCTTTGAGTAAATTCGAGGCGGTTTTGCAAATATCGCCGATATTACACATTATTTCAAAACGCGCAATTTTATCCGATTCGTCCTCGGAGGGAATCCCCGAGCCGCTTTTTTTGTAGGGCGGATTACAGGTGATTACGTCAAATTGTTTGGGAAAATCAGCGGGCAAATTATTCAAATCGGCGCAGACGGGGTGAAATTCATCTAAATTGTTTAAGTTTTTCGTCTCACACATCAGTTCATAGGCTTCGTTTTGAATTTCGACCGCCCAAATTTCACGCGGGGAAAAGTCACGCTTAATAAGAATCGGGATAATCCCGCCGCCTGAACACAAATCACAGACAGAATCCTTTTTGCGGATTTCTGAAAATTCCGCTAAAAGCAATGCATCTGTCCCGAAACGGTGTTTTTTTGAGATACAGAGTTTTAAATTTTTGGAAACTTGTTCGATTAAGAATATTTCTTTTACCGCCATAACCGCCGTATCTTAACTAAAGCATACCTTCTGCTCGATAATTTTACCTATAAGACAATTTAATTTACTGCCATATACGTAGTATAGCATACCTTTTGAAAAAAATCAAGTGTTTTAAGAATTTATTCTTGACAATTTGGTAAAAATAATGTATAATAATTCTCAGCGGCAATATTTTTGTCTTAATAAACTAACAAAGGGAGTTAAAATTTACAATGATTTATTCTCACGAAGTGGAGAGAATGTGCACAGTCGCCAAAGGACCTAAACACGGTCCCGCTCCCATTCCCGAAGAGGGCAAATGGGTACAGGCATTACAAATCACAGACATATCGGGCTTGACGCACGGTGTGGGTTGGTGCGCTCCTCAGCAAGGCGCTTGCAAACTGACACTTAATGTTAAAGAAGGTATTATTGAGGAAGCCCTTGTCGAAACAATCGGCTGTTCCGGTATGACACACTCCGCCGCAATGGCAGGTGAAATCCTTACCGGCAAAACTATCCTCGAAGCCTTAAACACTGACCTCGTGTGCGATGCCATAAACACGGCAATGCGCGAACTCTTTTTACAGATAGCATACGGACGTACTCAGACGGCTTTCTCCGAAGGCGGTCTCCCTATAGGCGCAGGGCTTGAAGACCTCGGTAAGGGCTTACGCTCACAGGTAGGTACTATCTATTCGACATCGGCTAAAGGCGTTCGTTATCTTGATATGGCAGAGGGGTATATTCTAAAACTTGCCATTGACTCAGACGACCAAGTATGCGGCTATCAGTATATCCGTACAGGGAAATTCCTCGAGGATATCCGCCACGGCACAACCCCCGAAGAAGCCCTCAAAAAGAACACCGCCGTTTACGGCAGATGGACAGCAGAAGACGGCGCAGTGAAATACATTGACCCACGCGAACAGTAGACAGAGGCGAGAGGACAGAAGACAGAGCGACAGAACAACTTCAATTCAAATGACAAATAAATCTCATTACGAGCTTTAAGGCAATAATGAAAACTTAGTATTATATTTAATTTACAGTATTCAGTTGCTCTGTACTCTGTACTCTGTATTCTGTATTCTGTAAACGGAGGATAGTAAATAAAAATGGCAAAATTTGAAGGTCAAGAAAGACGTATGCCGAAGATTGAAGCGTGCCTGAAAGAATATGGCTTTGCTTCACTCGACGACGCACAGGCTTTCTGCAAAGAAAAAGGCGTAGATGTTGACGCTATCGTAAAAGGTGTTCAGAACATCTGCTTTGATAATGCCGTATGGGCATATACCCTCGGCGTAGCTATTGCACTTAAAAAAGGCACAAAAAGAGCCGCAGATGCGGCTGCTGATATCGGGTTGGGATTACAGGCATTCTGTATCCCGGGTTCTGTAGCCGAAAACCGCAAAGTCGGTATCGGTCACGGCAACCTCGGCAAAATGCTCCTTGAAGAAGAGACAGACTGCTTCTGTTTCTTAGCGGGTCACGAGAGTTTCGCCGCCGCAGAGGGTGCAATAGGTATCGCAAAAACCGCCAACAAGGCGCGCACAAAACCGCTCCGCGTTATTCTCAACGGCTTGGGCAAAGATGCCGCAATGATTATTTCGCGTATAAACGGCTTCACATATGTTCAGACGAAATATAATTATTACACAGACGAGCTTGATATTGTTAAAGAAGTTGCTTATTCAAACGGCGACAAAGCGAAAGTCCGCTGCTATGGTGCTGATGATGTAAACGAGGGCGTAGCTATAATGCGTTCCGAAAAGGTAGATGTTTCCATCACAGGCAACTCCACGAATCCCACACGCTTCCAGCACCCCACAGCCGGCACTTATAAGAAATGGTGCAACGAGAACGATAAAAAATACTTCTCCGTAGCATCAGGCGGCGGCACAGGCAGGACGTTACACCCCGACAATATGGCGGCAGGTCCGGCTTCCTACGGCATGACTGACACAATGGGACGTATGCACTCCGACGCGCAATTCGCCGGTTCGTCTTCCGTTCCCGCGCACGTTGAAATGATGGGTCTTATCGGTATGGGCAACAACCCCATGGTAGGCGCAACGGTGGCTTGTGCGGTAGCAATAGAAGAAGTTAGCCGTTAGAAGTTAGAGGTTAGAGCAACCGAATACCATATATATAAATAATAGAAAAATCTCATTATCACCTTTACGGCGGTAATGAGATTTTTTGTCTAAAATTTATTCACAAAATCCGCGAAATCAGCGGCGAATTTTTTCAGATAATTTCTTGTATTGTTGTCTGTCAGTTTACCAGTGTCGTCAATTTGACCGGCTATAGAGAGATACGCTTCGGGCTGTTGAAGTGTCGGCATATTTAATACCGTACAAACAGAGCGTAACTGATGATTCGCGCCGTAGCCGCCTGTTTTCCCCGGTGAAACCGATACTATCCCGCAGGGTTTACCGTTCCAGATACTGTCAACCATCGGGCGTGAACCTATATCTATGGCATTTTTCAGTCCGCCCGGGATGCCTCTGTTGTATTCGGGGGTAACGAATAAAAACGCTTCGGCGGTTTTTAATTCATTGCGGAAGGCTGTCCACTCTTGGGGCGGGTTATCGTCAAGGTCTTGATTATAAATCGGCAAATCGCTCCAGTCTGCAAAATGAACGCGGAATTCCGTGAGCATATTGGCGAGTTCTTTGGCTATTGTAGAAGAATACGAATTTTTTCTTAAACTGCCTGTTAAGATGTATAGATTTTTGGGCATTTTTAAATTCCCTCCGTTTTTCTTATTATTGTTACAATAATTTGAAAAATTATGCTACGTATTTTCCGTCTCGGCGACCGGATTTCCGGTTAAATCTAAATGCCCTGTCACAGTGAAGTCGGGGGAAATCATCCATACTCTCTATCCCACAGCCGTACATATGCAGGTTTCTTACAGTTATACCATTCAAATACTGATAAAATTTTTTATAATTTATATTGTTAAAATCCAAATGCTCATAAGTTTTACCGGGAATCAGGCAATCGTAATTATCGGCGTAAACCTCAGATATAGTGATTGAGTGTAAATTTTCACAGGTTTTAATCGGGGACAGGTCTTTTACGGAAGAAAATGATAAGTTTATTGCAGCCAGAGCCGGCATATCGGTTATCGCCGAAATATCCGTTATATTCGTACCTGTCATATCCAAATCGGTTAATCTTTTCAATTCCGGGGTCAGTGTAAAATCTTCAATGGTGTTGTATGTAATTTTCATGTTTTTAATATTTTCACAGAATTTCAAATCTTCGGTTGTTGATATAAACCCATATTTCGCCGTGTTTGCCCACGACTGATTGTTAACCTTGTATTCCTCAAATTTATCATTATTCGGGAACACCATATCGCCTATGAAATATACCCCCTCAACAGACATCAAATCATAACGGAAAATGGTTTCTGTATCGGTCTTGCCTAAATTAGCGCGGATGGCTTTTTCAATAAGCGCGTCCTGAAATTCATAAATTGAATCCATACTGTCAGACGGCTTTGTAACATATGCGACGAAAGCAGGCGTACACACCCCGACCGCAAAAAACATCAGACAGGCTGTAATCAGCGCGCCTAATTGTATAGGAGATTTCTTATTTCTGTAATTTTTTAACACCGCCGCGAAATTTTTCGGGGATTTATAGCGTTTATTTACCTCATAGCTTGCCGCTTTGCCGATTATTTTACGGAGTTTTTTTTCGGGGACTTTTTCGGAGAGGTTTTTTATGTCGGTGTTTCCGGCGAGCATATAGTACATAACCATACCCAAACCATAAACATCGGCGCGGAAATCCGTTTTTTTATAACCCAGTTCGGGCATAACAAAGCCCTCTGTGCCGACTAAAACCGTGGCATTGCCGCTGTTTTTATTATAAACACGCATAATGCCGAAGTCAATCAGATATACATCATCGCCGTTTAAAATTATATTTTCGGGCTTTATATCACAATGCATAAGCGAGAAGCTGTGCAGGTAGCTCACGATATCGCAGAGTTTCTCGGTGATTTCTATAGCTCTGACCGTTGAAATAAACCCTGCTGTATATGCATCAGAAAGCGTTACGCCTGTGATATATTCATATGTATAAAAGTAGCTTTCATCAGTCTCCGAGAACTCAATAATTTTCGGCAACCCCGGGTGAGACAATGATTTTAGTATTTCGGGATTCGGCAAATAACAAAACGCTTTCGGCTGTTCTTTAATTACATAAAGTGTATCATCACGCTCTGCTAAATAAGCCCGCGAAGTATCACCCGCTGAAAGCGACTCGATTATAGTAAATTCAGGGAATTTTTCATCAATTAAAATAAGTTCGTTCATTTTTGTTATTTCAGTATTTGCCGAGTATCGGCAAATCATTTTCCAGTAATTTGATATTCACATCTTCGATTTTTTGTTTATTTGTAATACCGAAAATAAATATCGTATCGCGCTTGATTTTGGGGTAAAGCTCTGCCGCGCCGCCGATTTTCAGTATTTCCTGTGTCTTTTCAATATCAAGCCCTAAAGTGAGCGCAAGCTGAATAATCGTATCCCGCGACGGCTTTTTCTTACCGCGCAGAATCTCATGCCCGTAGACAGTGCTTATTCCCGCACGCTTAAAGAAAACGTCTTTTTTTATGTCCTGTTCATTCAGCAAGGCTTTAAAATACTCGCCGAATTCGGGAAAATCAGGTATGTCGCGCAGAATCCGCGTGAGGGTTTTAGCATTTTGAATTCGTCTCATCATTTCAGCAGTTTTCATATGAATCCTCACAAATCATCTAAAATTTTTTATAATATACCACATTTCGTTCAATATGTCAAGTAATTTTAAAAGTTTTTGCCGAATATTCGGTTTTATTGTTTTAGCGGATTTCTTCTATTCACAAAAAGTTTACATTTTTTGTATGCTCACTGCTTACTGTTTTCGGGTGTTTTCGTGTTATAATTGAGGTGGAAAAAAAGAAACAAAAATAAAGCCCTTAACAAATACGTTTACGGGAGGAATACAGATGAAAATATTTAAATCAGTTTTAGCAGTAATAATGGTCTTAGTTGTAGGCGTTTGCTTGACAGGGTGCGTTTCAAAAGAAGAAAAAGAATCTGCAAATTATAAATTCGGCTGGTATTTCAGTAATGTTACAATTAAACCGGGTGAAACGGACACAGATATGGTCATTAGTCT
>JAISHV010000028.1 GCA_031262495.1 Ruminococcus sp. | reverse complement strand
AAAACCATTTGGGATTTTTGGTCTATAGCTTCTTTGGCAATAGCGTCACCTATTTCTTCAAGTAAATATTCATCAAAACTTGAAGCAGTAGTTACTGCTGTCGGAAAACAAGTCGCCTTAACGGATTCAGATGAGAACAGAGCGTTTGTGAAATCCTGTTTGCGCAGTCCGTGGGGTCCGTCGCACATAAATATTTTAGGTATATCGTCTTCGGCGTATTCACGGGTTTCCCAGCAGTTTTTACCCTCTGTCAGTTTGATTTTATCACGCAGAGTCATTGTTTAACCTCTTTTTCACATTTTAATAGGTAAAAGCCGAAAAGCCTGTTGTTAATTTAACTAACAGGCTCACGGTTATTTGAATTTACAATTTAATATTGTCCACTTCATTTTTACTGAACTCTTCATCAATGTCCTGTCCGTTTTCTTTTACGGTTGAATTTGTCTGATAAACGCCTATAATGCGTTTGGATTTCCCGCCTGTTAAAGCGGCGTTGCCGTGTAGAATCAATTCTTTATCCATTTTTTTCACCTCGGGGGTTAACTCTTTGAAAGTTTACCCTTTGTTATAGTATAACCGAGGGAGAATTGAATAACACTGTTAATTTGTACTTAAAAATCCATACATCTTCTACGCGGCGTGCATCGTGACGTTCTAAAAGACTTCCATCGCGAAATGGGTGAAGCTTCAAGCTTCCTCGAATGCCGATGTGTCTGCTGAACATACGGGGCAATCGAATTCTTCCGGGAGCGCATCAAACGGTGTGCCCGGCTGAACGCCTTTTGACGGTTCGCCTTTTTCGGGGTCATAAACATAACCGCAGATTGAACATACATATTTTTTCATGTGAAATACCTCTTTCTTAAATTAATTTAAAGTATTTTTATAATAACAAAATTTAACTGCATTTTTCTACGCGGTAGAGCTGCGTAGTTGCTGTGCAACTACAAGAATTATGAAAGACTTCCATCGCGAATTGACTGCCGGTCGCCGGCTTATATATCAAGCTTCCATAATTTATGCAGATTACAGTATTCATAAGCTGTCTTGATTTTTTCGCCGTCGCATAAACAGAATGTCGCTTCGGGTTTGTCGCCGGGTTGAAGTTCTTTAAACTGAAAACCTTTGTCTGTCTCAAGAACAATCCACTGAATATAGTGTTCGGGGAGACTGGGGTGTTCTACAGAGCCTACTCTGACGTTTACGATACTGCCGTTTATTTCGACAACGGGGATATGTTTTTCTGTCGCCGCCTCTGTTACTCCGGCTTCTAAGGTCTCCATTTTCTCGCCGCAGCAGAACACAGGTACGCCTGAATTGTGCATCTTTGTTATGATATTACCGCAATGTTTACATACATAAAATTCCATAAGGGTTCCTTCTTTCTATATTAATATAAAATTTCTTTATCCTAATTTTTCAAAAGCACTGACATCATGTTTACAGAGCGGGCAGATAAATTCGGGCGGCAATACCTCGCCCTCGTAGATATATCCGCAGACTTTACAAACCCAGCCTTTTTTAGGAGGCGCGCCCGCCGTATTTTTAGGAAATTTGGGCACTTGGGGTTTAATATGTTCGCCATAGTATGTGTAGGTTGTTGACGGAATATCCGACAACACAAACGCTTCCGTGACTTGTGCTATATACATCATATGCGTACCGCAATCAATGGTTTTATTTACCTTTGCGGCGATTACAGCATTTGAGCCTTTGTCGCAATAAAGCGTTCCGTTAGCGGCGCGTTTTACATAATCACAGCCGTCAAATTTATCCGTATCTTTGCCCGAGGCAAACCCGAAACGCTTGAACGTTTCAAAATCCGCTTCCTGTGTTAAAACCGACAGTGTTATCTCACTGCCATCTTTAATAAGTTCCGCCGTGAAATTCGCCTTATTCACCGTAATAGCAAGCTGTTTGGGCGAATCGGTAATCATCATCGCCGAATTTATTATACAGGCATTGTCTTTGCCCTCGCTTGAAACAGACAGCAGATATAAACCGTATGACATTGAAAATAATGCCTGATTATTGATTTCGCCTTTTGTATAGGGCGGGAGCGGCTTTTTCTTCGGTAAAGTCCCCGCTATTTCGGCGGCTATCGCGCTTAGCTGTGCGTTGTTTTCGTCCGTAACGGCGGATGTAATGAGCAGCGTCTCCGACAGGATGTTTATATTTTTGCATTTGCTCATATTCTCGCGGATGAGTTTCGCGGCGGCGGGTGCCCATGAGCCGTTTTCGATGATTGTTACAGTTCTGTTTTGGATGTTATGCGCAACAAGGTCAAGCACAAGCCCTTCCATTGTTACAAACATACCCGCATTATATGAACTTGATGCAAACACAATATGACTGTATTTAAAACAAGCGGCAACTATATCCGAAACATGGGTAACGCTGGTGTCGAATACTTCGGTCTTTATCCCCATTTCAGAAAGATTCTTCGCTAAAATCATTGCCGCATTGGCGGTATGCCCGTAAATCGAGGCGAACGCTATACAAACGCCGTCTTCTTCGGGTGTATAACTGCTCCAAAGGTTGTGTTTTTCAATGATATACGGTATATTTTTTCTCCAGACAAAGCCATGGAGAGGTGCAATCATCTGAATATCAAGCCCTGCCGCCTTTTTGAGCAGCGACTGTACCATCTGCCCGTATTTACCGACTATATTTGTATAGTAGCGGCGGGCTTCATCAAGGTAATCACGTTCAAAATCCACTTCATCTGCAAAAAGCGCGCCGCCTAAAGCCCCGAAAGTCCCGAAAGCATCAGCCGAATAAAGTATTTTATCAGTTTGGTCATAAGTCACCATTACTTCCGGCCAGTGAACCATCGGCGCGAACACAAATGTAAACGTATGCATACCTGTACAAAGGTCGTCGCCGTCGCCTACAATTAAGAATTCGACATTAATTTCGCCGAAGAAATTCTTCACCATTGTGCGGGTTTTGGTGTTACAGACGATTTTCACATCGGGGTAACGCAAAATAAGTTCGCGCAAGGTCGCCGAATGGTCGGGTTCCATATGTTGGATTATTAAGTAATCTAATTTTCTGCCGTCTAAAGCATATGAAAGATTCTCGAAGAACTGCTCCGAAACGGTGCTGTCTACGGTATCGAATAAAACAGTTTGGTTGTCGAGTAAGAGGTATGAATTAAAAGATACCCCTTTCGGCACTGAATATACGCCCTCAAACATAGCAAGGCGATAGTTATCACAGCCTAAAAAATAAAGCTTATCGTGAATTTTTCGTGTATTGTGCAATATATTTCACCTGATTTCCATTTATATAATTATATTATAACCAATTAATATGTAAATGTCAAGGGGAAAATTTAAGATATAATAAAAACTGTAGTACTTTGTAAAATCCAAAATTTTGCATTTGTGAATGTGCGTTTGAATGCTATTATGAATGTCATATGAATGTCTATGAATGTCACGTTTGAATGTCGGATGTATGTCGGATGAATGTTGTATGAATGTCGGATGAATGTCATATGAATGTCTGTGAATGTCCGTTTGAATGTCTTGCAGGGGGTGAGGGGCGAGGGGGCGGCTATTAGGAGTGGCAGGCGTGACGCCGCCCCCTCTCCCCTACACCCCCTGCACCCCCT
>JAISHV010000082.1 GCA_031262495.1 Ruminococcus sp. | reverse complement strand
CATGGGCTACGGTGTTGAACTGCGCACAGACGGCAATATCTACGTTGAGTCGGGCACTGAAAACACCATCGCCATGCAGCTTGCGCAAGAGGGTTATCCGCAGGACACGATACCTTATGATGATTACATAAACAACATTGATATGTTCACGACCGAGAGCGAAAAACAGCAGTATCTGATTATCGCCAAAGAAAACCGCATGAGCAAGATTGTATCTTCTCTTGACTGTTTAACAGCGGCGACAGTTACGCTCACAGTACCTCCTGAGCAGAACACGGTTATTACAACGCTGCGTCAAAAGCCTACGGCTTCGGTTTATGTTACTCTTAAATCGGATGTTGATAAATTGTCGGACAAGCAGATTCAAGGTATTAAAAATATCGTAAAAGCGGCTTCGGCAGGGCTTTCTGATGAGGATATCGAGATTGTTGACAGTGCGGGAATACCCCAAATCATAATGGGCGATGCGTCCGGCACCGATATTGAAAAGTTAACACAGCGTTTTGCATATAAAACAAGACTTGAAAATGACATCAAAACTAAAATTGATGCACTGCTCACCCCCGCATTCGGCGCAGAGGGTTACGCCGCGACAGTAAATATGTGGCTGAATTTCGATTCGGACGCTCGTGAAGAAATAAATTACAGTCCCGATGATACACGCGGCAATACAGGCGTAACGCAGTCCGAATCCTCGTCAAGTGCCTCAGGGAGCACAATTACCGAGGGCGGTGTCGCCGGCGAAGAACAAAACACCGAAGAATATCCCGAAGGCGCGGATGTTTCGGGCAACGGCGCGTGGACTGAAAACTCTGTTGACAAGCAGTATGTTGTTGACCAAATCAAACGTCAGGTAGTTAAAGACGGTTACACCATTGACGGGCTCTCAATCGCCGTTGTCGTTTATACCGATTTTCTCTCTGAAATAGATATAGAAAATATCCGCAGCCTTGTAGCTCAAACAGGAACAATTACCCTTGATATAGCCGAAGATGTCGTTTCGGTGGCATACTTCCAGAAAATTGAAGACGTTCTCGATGATGCTTTAGCAGAAGACCCGTCTATCTTCTTAGGTTTGACAGTTGATGACCTTATTTTCGCAGGTGCATTCCTTGCGATAATCCTGATTCTGCTCACAATGATGATGATTTTGCGAAGCGTTTCGGCAAAACGCCGCAGAACTCATTTCGAGAAAAAAGTATTGGAGTCGGGGCAGTTTAATTTTGACGAAGATGCCCCCGACGAAATCGAACAAACCCTGTTCAATTTGCATCGTGACAAGCCTGATGTAGAGATACCATCCCTTATTGACGACGGCGTTGAAACAAAAGAAATCATTATCCGCAAAGAAATTTCTAATTTCGCAAGACATTCCCCCGAAATCGTCGCGACTCTTTTGCGTAACTGGATGAAAGAAGAAGAAGAGGAAGTTCCTCAGAAGTAAGCAGCGCAAACGGTTGCCAATAGGCTGCGGAAATTTCAGATAAAGGGAAAAAACCACAAGGAAAAACAATGGCTTCTATTGAATTAAAACAGCTCTCACGCGTTCAGCGAGCGGCGATAGTCGTTACGGCTATAGGCTCTGAAAACGCCTCTGAGGTATATAAAAGGCTTAACGATGATGAAGTTGAAGCGTTGACACTTGAGATAGCGGCTTTGCCTTTTGTTGATGTCACGACCGTAAATGAAATTCTTTCTGAATTTTATGAACTGTGTCTGACGCAAAAAGTTATTACAGAGGGCGGTCTTGACTACGCAAAAGCTGTACTCGAAAAAGCTTACGGACCCGAAATGGCACAGCGGCTTATGGATAAAGTTTCAAAATCCATGCAGTCAAAAGCCTTTGAGTTTGTCCGCAAGAGCGACTACAAAAACGTACTAGCCGTTATCCAAAACGAGCATCCCCAAACGATCGCACTTGTGCTTTCTTATATTTCATCTGAACAAGCCTCAAAGATTTTACAGGAACTCCCGAAAGAAAAGCGCGTTGAGGTTGTTGAGAGAATAGCGAAGATGGAACCTGCTTCGCCTGAAACGGTAAAATCCGTCGAAGCTACACTTGAGCGCAAATTCGCCACAATGGTATCTATGGATCTCACCGAAGTCGGCGGTATAAATTATGTAGCAGATGTCCTCAATAAGGTTGACCGCGGCACGGAGAAATTTATCTTTGATGAACTCTCCGCTAAGAACCCCGTTTTGGTTGAAGAAATCAAGAAAAAGATGTTCGTATTCGAGGATATCATGTCTCTCGATTCAATGTCTATACAGCGTTTTATACGCGATGTAGAAATGCGCGACTTGGCGGTTGCCATCAAAGGTGCTAACCCCGATGTTGCCGCAACGTTATATGCAAATATGCCTCAGCGTATGCAGGAATCAATCCAGCAGGAAATTGAATACTTACATAACGTACGTATGCGCGATGTTGACGAAGCTCAGCAGCGTATCGTAGGTATTATCCGACATCTCGAAGAAGAAGGCGAACTCGTAATAGGCAAAGGCGGGCAAGATGAGATAATTGCATAGCGGGGAGCCCACGCGGGCGTTTCGCGATGGACGTATTTCTGTAATCTAACGATGCTCACCGCGTAGAAGCGAATATGAATCTGTAGGGGCGAACTTCGTTCGCTCATGCATACACGGAATACAGATTTGTAGGGGCGGGCGCCCCCGCCCGCCCGCACGTTCTATAACACTTGGTATTGGGAATAAAACAAGAATTTCATAATTTTTCGTTGTCAGCTAAGGCATAGTAATTAGTTGTATGCGGGCGGGCGAGGGCGCCCGCCCCTACACAGAGGATAAACTGTGTTTTCTGTATTCTGTTTCGAGGGTAAAATTGAATAGATTTAAACCTATCTATCGCGCCCCGCATATGATGCAGATAGCCGATAGAGTAATAATTGATAATAAGCTTAAAAGTCTGCCGCCGAAAACAGCGGACGGCGAAAAGCCGAGCGAAATTGATATTGAAAGCTTAGAGCGCCGTCAGCGCGAGCTTCTGGAATTACAGCAGGAAGAGCGTATTCAAAATGAAATACGCGACGGCGTTGAGCGTGTACTTTCACAAAAAAAAGCCCATACCGATGAGGAATGTAAACGCCTCATTGAAGCGGCGAAAAAGTCTGCAAAACAAATGAATGAGGATGCCCTGAACTCAGTACATTCACTGATGGAATCAGCCGAAAAAGATGCCGGGCTTCTGAAAATCAAAGCGACAGATGACGGATATAAAGCCGGTTACGAAGCCGCGAAAACAGACGCTTTAAATAAATATAATAAATACATAGACGCAGCGGCAAAACTTATTGCAGACATAAACAGCAAAAAAGCAGCATATTTTACCGCAAATGAAGAAGAACTCTTTGAAACAATAATGACCCTCACCGAAAAGGTAATTAACACAGAAGTAATGACCAATCCCGCAGTCGTAAACGGCATTATTGCCGAAGCGGCTAAATCCTACAGAAACAGTAAAGAACTCGAGATTTCACTGCCTGATTGTGACGTATCGCGTACGTTTAAAGCCGATGCAACGCTGATGGAGAAACTTATTCCGACAGTCGAGCATATTGAAATAAAAATCCTTGAAGATGCACCCGCAGGTACCGTAATCCTTGACGACGGCGAGAACGTAACAGATGCGTCCGTGCCTACGCAGTTAGAGTTTTTACGCGAGATTATGAAAAACACCCGTAAAAACGGAAACGGATTACTCAAACCATGATAGACTTTGAAGCAATTAGAAAAAATGTCAGACAGGCAGATTTATTTAAACTAAAGGGCAAAATTTCAAAAATTATAGGTTTGACTATTGAAGCGACAGGACCTGAGGGGACAATGGGCGATATTTGCCGGATTTACCGCAGAAACGGCAAAGATTTTATCTATGCGGAAGTTGTGGGTATCAGCGAAGGAAAAATTATGCTGATGCCGTATACAGACCTTGAAGGTATAGGACCCGGCTCAATAGTTGAGGGTACGGGCAGACAGCTTGAGGTGGGTGTCGGTGAAAATCTTATCGGGCGGATTATAAACGCCATAGGACAGCCGCTTGACGGCAAACCGCCGGTTGAAACTACAGAAAATTATCCTATCGCGGGAATTCCGGTTAACCCCTTAACCCGCCCGCGTATTGAAAATATAATTCCTTTCGGTGTAAAGGCAATTGACGGACTCTTAACCATAGGCAGGGGACAGCGTATGGGGATATTCGCCGGTTCGGGTGTTGGGAAATCCACGCTTCTCGGAATGATAGCCAAAGAGGTTCAGGCGGATGTCAATGTTATAGCCCTTGTAGGGGAGCGCGGACGAGAAGTGCTTGAATTTATTGAGCGCGACCTCGGCGAAAAAGGTATGGCGCGTTCGGTTTTAGTGGTAGCAACATCAGACCAACCGGCTATGATGCGCAATAAATGCCCGCTCACGGCGACGGCTGTCGCCGAATATTTCAAAGACCAAGGCAAAAATGTGTTGCTGATGATGGACAGCCTGACGCGTTACGCAATGGCACAGCGCGAAATAGGGCTTGCCACAGGTGAAGCACCTATCGCGAGGGGATATACCCCGTCTATGTATACGGTAATGCCCAAACTCTTAGAGCGCGCCGGGAATTTCGGCGGCGGCTCAATCACAGGCGTATATACGGTTTTAGTTGAGGGTGACGATACAAACGAACCTATTTCCGATACCGTGAGAGGTATTATCGACGGGCATATTATTCTGTCAAGAAAAGTTGCGGCACGAAATCATTATCCGGCAATTGAGGTTTTAGAGTCCGTATCAAGACTTATGACAGAAATAACGGACAATGAGCAGCAGCAGGCAGCGGCTAAAATGCGAAATCTTCTGTCAGTCTATAATTCAAACTTAGACCTTGTTTCAATCGGCGCGTATAAAAAAGGCTCAAACCCGAAATTAGACGAAGCCCTGAAAAAAATAGACAAAATAAACGCCTTCTTACAACAATCAACAACAGAAGCCTTCGGGTATGAGGAGACTATTGAGATGATGAAGCAAGCAATACAGTAGTCAGAGGTCAGAGGTCAGAAGTCAGATTATGAACGTCTCGTTTATCAGTTAACCGCACTGCGTTTGGAATGTGCGGGCGGGCGAGGTAGCCGCGCTACGAGGTGCCCCGCCCCTACAGAAACAGTTAGTTGTTGCCTGCATTAAGAAAATCAATACAAACCCCTACGCGGTGAGCATATAAAGGTTCTGAAAGACTTCCATCGCGATCCGAAAAATAATGAAAAGATTTGAATTTACCCTAAATAAATTGATGGGGTTTAAAAGGCAGTTACTGGACAGAGAGAAAAATTCTCTGGCTGTGATACGGAGTGAACGCTTGCAGTTCGACACGGAAAAGTCTGCTGTAATAGAAGACCTCAAGCGTTCAAATGAAGAATTCAACGGACAGTCACAAGTCGGTTTGAATATAATGCAGATAAATGCCTTTAAAAACTACCATTATGCTTTACATATAAAAATAAAATCCATTGACACGGCGATTGAGGACTGTGAAAAGCGGATTGCAAGACAGTTGCAGAGAGTTTTGGATGCGACAAAAGAGGTCAAATCACTGGAGAAATTAGAAGAAAAACAACTTGAAGACTACAACTTTAAATTACAAAAAGCGGATGAAAACTTCATAGCAGAATATGTCAATAATCTGACACTCAGACGGAGATTTTCAGACGACGATTTACTAACATAGATGTTAGATGTTAGAGGTTAGAGGTAAGAATTAGAGGTTAGAAATTAGAAATTAGAATGAGTACTTGCTCATTTTAATATATATTTATTATTATTATTATCAGAAAGCGAGGTGAAACAAAATGGAAATCAAAAGCACATCAGACGTAACCCAAATCGGCGTAACCACATCCACATTAAAATCGTCCGTTGAACAAAGCGGCGGCAGTGAGTTTTTAGGGGCTGTAGAAGCGGCGGTTCAAAAACAGACGGCTGTAAACAGCGTTTCAGCGGCAGACAGCACATCTCCGGCAGACACTGTTTCGCAGATGATTCAGGCGGACAGGGCTGACAGAGCAATTGCGGCGGCGGTTGACGTTGCGAAACTCCTAAGAGAGACTTCCCCCGAAATCCTTGACACAGTCACAGCTTTAGTGGATGAAAACGGTGTAATTGACATTGGAGCGTTGCCGGAGACGGCGGAGGGTATTGCGGATTTACTTATCGGGCTGGGCGTAAACGAAGACGAGGCAGGGACAGCGGCAGAACTTCTGTTGTCGCTCAAAGAAACAGGTGCTTCTACCCTTGAACCTATCCCCGATGAGAATGAGCGGCAAATTAACCTCACAGCAGACCTCCTAAGCGATATCGCCTATTTCCTCTATCCGAATCTGAGTACAATGACAGAAGAGGAATTCACAGCGATGGTCGGTGAAATTCAAGTGACATCAGATACGTCAATCCGTTCTGAAAATGCACTCGTGACGTTTGCCGAAAATGACAGCGCAAGTATTCTGACTTTAGGCGAAGCGGCAGACGAATCGTTCGTAATTTCACTCCCGGAAAAACCTTTGACAGACGAAATTCCGACAGAGAAAGCCGTTACAACAAATCAGCTGCTTGACGTTCTGAAAAAACTCACAGAGATGAATCCCGATGAAATCAAGGTTGTACAAGAGCTTGTCAAAAACGGCAATGTAACCCTTGCGGAAGCGGTAAAATCCATGAGCGGGGATATTCCCGAAAAGGAAACACTCGTGCTCCCTGAAAATCTGTCGGCAGACGAAAAGGCAGACGTTTTAGAAACACTTTCAAAAATTTTTGCAGAGAAACCTAATGCAAAATTACCCGAAACCGGCTTAACTGATTTAACAATCGGTAAAGATGCATTGTCAGAAACTCTGTTCAGGTCAAGAGTAACCGTGTCGTATACCGAAAATCCCGAAACCGAACAAAAACCCTTAAATTCACAAAACCCACAACAGCCGGCAAGTCAGATTCAGGCGTTTAATCCGAGTGTCACAACTGGTACAGTACCTACGCTGAATCCGGTAGAGTCTGAAATTATTCCCGAAGCCCGTCCCCAAGCGTTTTGGCAGAATGAAATCTATTCACAGGTGAGCGTAAAACTCTCCGAAACTGATTTCACAAAAGACGGCGTACAGGATATGACAATGGTGCTAAAACCGCGTGACCTCGGTGAGGTAGCTATAAAGGTTACATCAGAGTCAGGCAATGTTACAATTGCAATGTCGGCTACTAATGCGAGTACACAGCAGAGTATCGCCGAAACAGCGGCAAACCTTATGCAGACACTCCGAAACGGCGGCGTGAATGTTCGTGAAATCTTAGTGGTAGAACCCTCTGACGCGGGTGCGCAAATGGGATTGAATTTCACAGGCAGCGGCGGATTTACGGGACGTTCAGATGCGGACGCACAGGACAGTGCAGCGCAGTACGGCGGTTTACCCGAAGAAGCGGAAGAAACAGAAACAACCCCTGAAAATTTTGAGCAAAGGAGGTCAACATTATGGCGCCAAGTATAGGTTTAGACGAATTAAACCCATTGGAATCGGTTTACAGTAAATATACCGTAAACAATACCGATACCACAAAAGAAGCGACATCTTATCTTGATTTTGACAGCTATTTAAAACTGATGGTAGCGCAAATGTCTAATCAGGACTTTAACAATCCTATGTCTGACAGCGAATTTATCGCGCAAATGGCAAGTTATTCAACGCTCGAAGCTATAAAGAATATGAGCCAGCAAAATTCGGTTTCATATGCTACAGGGCTTGTGGGCAAAGCGGTAACAGTCACAGACGGCACAAATTATGAAATGGGAGTTGTTGACAGCGTTTTAGTTCAAAACGGTACGGCAAAGCTGATGATTAACGGTTCTCCGCATGAAGCAAATAGCGTTTCGGATATTGTTTCGGATTCACTCTATATGATTATGCAGTCGCTTGTAGGAACCGAAGTAGGTTGGAGTGATTCGACAGGCTCTGGAACGGGCATCGTAAAAAGCGGGCTTGTAGCCGGCGGAGAGCAGTTTTTAATGCTCGATAACGATATCCTCTATCCGCTTTCTGCAATCACGTTGCCCAGCGGCGACAACGCCAAAGATGCCGTAGATAACGCAGAACAAAACGGCGAAACAGTTATAGACCCCGAAAACACCGTAAATCCCGGCAATGAAACCACGTCGGCAGAAGCGGCAGAAGAAGGCACGGACAAGGATTCCGGTGAGGAGTTCGCCGAGCTTTTAGGGGAACTTGAAAGTCCTGAAATGGTGCTTAACTCACAGTCTCTGAATACGTCAAACACGTCAAGATACGATTTAGATGTTGAAGCAGAGATTTCACCGCTTGCAGACAAGGAAACGGAAATTGTCCAAATTGCAGGTACGGCAAAACGGTTGGATTTAGCCGCAGGTGCGTTTGAAGAAAACGAAATCCTTACAATGATTCAAAAAGCAACCCCTTCAAACTTAGCGGCACAAAACGACGCGGATGTTCAAACATTCGGCAGTGTATCGCTTTCGGACTACAGAGCGCAGCTTGGTATTACAGACGACGAAATTGACGACGAGATAATTGATGACGAAGATGATATCAAAACTACCGGAACAGAAAAAGTTTCAGACGCTGAGCGTTTTACATCACCGTTTGAAAACACGATTTATACCAATACAAAACCCCCGATAACCTACGGCGACGACGCATATTATTACCGCAAATACGGTTATGAATACCCGTCAGAAGCAGCCTTAGCCGATGCCTACGGTACGCGTATGTACGACATTCGTTTTATAACTAACACTGATATTACTTCGCGTATAAATACATCAACCGTAATAGGGCACACGGCAAGCGGCAGAGGTATTACCGAAATCGGTTTTTCGGGCAATGGGCGTCTCGGCGAAGTTATGACGTTTGAAGACGGCACACAAAGGGTTGAAGTAATCTTCCGCGACGGCAAGTGCGGCTGGTATAATACCACGGGCAAATATACCATTGACCAAATCACAGACGGTTATCCTGTTCCGTCAGATTTAACGCCGTTTGAAAGAGACATCAGATATTATTCACAGCAAAACCGCGACGGTTCAAAAGATGCTCAGGCACTTCAATTCTTACAGTATATCAGAACAAACGGGATAGATGTGTCACAATCGGTTACATAAAATGTTCGCAATTTTTTAAGAAAATCGGGAGGTGGGGACTCATGATTATGAATTCCTCAGGCAGTCCCGGCGACTACCTGAAAGCAAGAAGCGTATCGGTTACGACCGGTCAGGTGAGCGGATTCCCAAACGCTCAAACACCCGCAAATCCGACTGAACCCCCGGAAAATTCCCCGTTTGCCAAAACCTTAGAGGCTCTCTTAAATAAGGGGACGGAAACGGATCAAAAAGCCCCCAAAGCGGTGACATTCTCAAAACACGCGGCACAGCGTATCGAAGAGCGGGGCATTGATGTTGAGTCGGGTGACGTAATAGACCGTCTGCAAAAAGCCGTAAATCTTGCACACGAAAAAAACAGCGGCAATTCCCTTGTACTAATTGACGGCAATGCATTCCTTGTGAGCGTAAAAAACAGCAAGGTTATTACGGCGATAGGCAATGACGATGTTCAGGACAGTATTTTCACAAACATTGATTCGACAGTTGTAGGTTAATATAAATTACGGAAAAGATTGGTCCTTTTTAAGGAAATCATTACCCTGACTTTTCTTGACGGGTAAACCGAATTTAATTTTATTAACACAAAATATTAAAATTTCAGCCTTTATAATAGGAGAATATATATGGTAAGATCTTTATATTCCGGCGTTTCGGGTTTAACAAATCACCAAACGCGAATGGACGTTATCGGTAATAACATCGCAAACGTAAACACATACGGTTTTAAAACATACCGCGTGACATTCCGCGACGTTTTGGGGCAGAATACGCGTTCTGCTTCGGCAGGTTCGGGTGCTGCTGCGGGTAACAACCCGGGCTCTGTAGGGTATGGCGTAATGGTCGGTTCGATTGACCGCGATATGTCGATGTCTTCATTCCAGTCAACGAATAAATCCTTAGACCTCTTTATTTCGGGCGACGGCTTCTTTGTAACAACCCTTTTCGGCAGTGCACCGGACGGAGGTACTCCGCTCTTGACACAGCCCCCGCAGGATGTTAACCTCACAAGAAACGGTGCGTTTTCGATTGACTCACGCGGACGTTTAACCACAACCGACAACCGCTTTGTAATGGGTATGCAAAACTCCACAGCAGGGCTTTTCCAGTCGGGCGGCAACTCCACAACCATACTTGATGAGCAAACCCTCGGCGACAATAACAACGATAACAAAATTACAGCCGCCGACTATACATATGAAAATATCATTGACATAAACAAGCTCATTCAGCGCGCATATAATGTACACACAGATGCGGCGGGCTTAATGTATAAATATCAGATGGTGACAACGCCCGAAAACGAAAATGCTCAGCCTATATATGAAGACCCCTCAGCGGCTTTTATGGAAGCTATGTGGGCGGACGAAAACGGCGACGGTTATATGGATGCCGACCTTGATTTTAACGGCAAACTCTCTTATACCGAAGAATTAGCGCGTGTTGCGGCAATAGCCGAAGAACGCACAATGCCTGACGGTACGGTTTACGGTGCGGTTGCGCCGCCTGAAGGACAGACTTTTGAGCGTGTAGCCTGTGACAAATCAGGTTCTATAATTCAGGTAAACGCCTCGAACCCCATAAATGTAACATTCGGCACAGAAGCGGTTGTTATAGATAACTACGCAGCGTATTTAACAGCGATAGATTGTATCGAACGCGTTAAGGCAGGCAAAGCTCTTGACACAGAACCCGCTTTAACATGGGAATACGGGGAACTCACTCCGCAAAACGTTGACGAATGTTTAAGCCGCCTCACCAATGCCGCAGTAGACTCTGCTAACCTCAAATTAGGGGAACTTACATACAAAGATTTATCATCTTTCACTATTGAACCCTCGGGCACGATTATGGTTAACTATAACAGTATGCTCAAAGGTATTGCACGCTTAGAACTTGGTGTTGTAGATAACCCCGAAGGTCTTGACCAAGCAGGGCAGACATCGTACAGAGAAACAGGCGCATCGGGCGTTATCGGTTTAAAAACCCCGGGCGACAGCGGTGCCGGAACAATTGAGGCTGGTAAACTTGAGATGAGTAATGTAAACCTCGCGACAGAATTCTCCGATATGATAGTTACCCAAAGAGGATATCAGGCGAACTCGCGTATTATTACCGTCTCTGACTCTATGCTTGAAGAATTGGTTAATCTCAAACGATAATAATATAGAGGTTAGACGTTAGATGTTAGAGGTTAGATTTTGAAAATCTCAAAATCGCCGACAGACCGCCACCATGCTGCCACAGGGGGAGAGGGGTAGGGGACGTGCATAGCACTAACAAGTTAGTGCGGGGGTGTAGGGGAGAGGGGGCGGCGTCACGCCTGCCACCTCGAATAGCCGCCCCCTCGCCCCTCATCCCCTGCAAGACATTCAAACGGACATTCACAGACATTCATATGACATCGAAGCCGCGACATTCATATGCAGCAACGCTGCGGGACATCTCAAACGTGACATTCAAAACATTTATAATTTAAAATCTACATATAAAATTTAGCCGACGGGGTAAGATTAAACCCTTACCCCACCACGGCAAAACAAATTAGGTAATGTTATGATAACACTGACCCGGTTTAACGGCTTGCCGCTGATGATAAACGACAAGCTTATAGAGACCGTAGAGGAAACCCCCGATACGGTGGTTACAATGGAAAACGGACATCGTTATTTCGTCAAAGAAAAACTTGATGAAATAATGTCAAAAATTGTGGATTTCGGGAATAAAAAAAACCCTGCCGCAGATAAATTAAGGACAGCGGAGGGCTCAATAAATGAAGTCTAAACCTAATATAGCGGGTATGCTTGCCCTCGCGGCGGCACTCGGGCTTATTGTCTACGGTATCGGGCTTGATAAACTCGGCAACTTTGTTGATATGCCGTCTGTGTATATCGTTGTGGGCGGTGCTATCGCCGCGACTATATTCAGTTTCCCGTTTTCGGTTGTGACAAAAGTCCCCGCGATGCTCAAAATCGCTTTTCTGCCCCCGCAGTATAATGCCGAAAAATATGTTATCGACATGGTGGATTATTGTAAAACGGCGCGTATGAAAGGTATTTTAGCACTTGAAGAAGCGGCGAACCAGTGTACAGACCCGTTTATGAAGTCTTCACTGATGCTTATTGTCGATGCGAACGACTCCGAAAAAGTACGTTCAATGCTTGATGATGCGATAAATGCGGTTGCAGATCGTCACGCCTCATATTCGGCGTTCTGGGCGCGCGGATCGGCTGTAGCACCGGCGATGGGTATGATAGGTACGCTTGTCGGACTTGTTAATATGCTTGCACAACTTGACCCGACAGACCCCGAAGCGGCGGCAGGACTCGGCGAAAATATGGCGACAGCCCTTATTACAACTTTTTACGGCTGTATTTTGGCGCACTGTCTCTTTACGCCTATCGGTATGCTTTGTGACGCAAATACGGCGGACGAAATACTCTGTATGCAGATTATTGAGGAGGGTACACTTGCTATCATTTCAGGCGCAAACCCCCGTTATGTCGAAGAAAAACTCCGTATGATGCTTCCGGCTAAAACAGGTAAGAAAAAAGGCAAAGCCGGTGCGTCGGCACAAAATGATTAAAATAGCAACACAAACGTAATTTATTTACAAATTTAGAAATAAATACGTTTGTTTGTGCATTTTCACTAAAAAATCCAAAGAATATTTATGAATTCAGCCGATAAATTTATTTAAATTCACAGTAGAAAATTTGTCGGATTTATGGTATAATTAAAGAACGACATATTCGGTTATGGGCAAGTTGTAAGCAGATAGCAAATCCTTAAACGGCGTATAGGCACATCAGACCGGCTGTGACTCTTTCACTCTGTTCTGTATTCTGTATTCTGTACTCTGTATTCTGTTTTTTGGGAGATGAAAAAGTTTGGCTAAGCGTGAAAAGAAGAAAGCACCTGAGGGTGCTAACTGGATGGACACCTACGGCGATATGATCACGCTTATTCTTACGTTTTTCGTATTGCTCTTTGCGATGTCAACAATGGATAAAGAGAAAGTCCAGCAGATTGCACAGGCTTTTTCGGGGATAAAGATAGAAGATGTTGTTCCGGCGGTAGGTTTTCCGGGCACTGTACCGATAGACGCTGCGGCTTATGACGATGAAGTACCCCAAGCACCCGAAAACGGCGGTGCGGGCGGGCAGATGGACGGAATGGAAGGCTTTTTCCAATATCTACAGCAGGCGGTGAAAGAAGCAGGGCTTCAGGACAGTGTATCAATGTCTTTGTCACAGGCAGGGATATATATGCGATTCCGGGACAGTGCATTCTTCTTGCCGGACAGTGATGAGCTTACTATAGACGGACAGTATGTTTTAGAGACGGTTGCGGACGGTATGAGGATGATTTCCGAAGATATTGAGTCTGTGAGAGTCAGCGGGCATACTGCCGATTCGGGCGGAACATCTGAGGCGAATGAGTGGCGGTTGTCAACAGGGCGCGCCGTGAGTGTTGTGGATTATTTTATACTCCTTGATGCGGCAACACCTGAAAAATATACAGCGACAGGCTACGGGAAATACAGACCCGTCGCCGATAACGAGACCGAAGAGGGCAGAAACGAAAACCGCCGTGTAGAGATTGTGTTTATAAGAGCAGGGCTTGATACTACTGATGCCTCTGTAATGAATGATCTGATGAAACTTATGTACGGCGATGGATTTATGACCGAATCGGATATAGGCGGTTCCCCCGTCTTTGACCCGAACGCAACGGCAGAAGAACCCGCAGAAGAATTACCAAGCGACCAAATGAACCCCGATAGGGTTTATGTAAATAAAGACGACTATACTCCACATTCAGGACAGTAAAAATAAAGTACAGAGAAGAATAAGTGCAGAATAACGAGGAGAAACACAGAACGGGGTAAAAAGCGAGAACTCATAAATCTGACCTCTCACTTCTGACCTCTGACTTCTGTATTCTGACTTCTGACTTCTGACTTCTGACCTCTGTTTCACCGGAGGTGAAACCTGTGGCTGATGCTCTTAGCCAAAGCCAAATTGACGAACTGCTGAAAAATATATCATCCGGCGAAGAAAAGATAGATGAAATAGAAGCCGAAGCGAGCATGAAGAAAGTCAAAGCATACGATTTCCGTATGCCGAAGAAGTTCACCAAAGAACAGCTCAATGTTATTGAGAATATCTTTGAGAGCTACGGGCGGGTACTTTCATCATACTTTACAAGCCTCTTGCGTTTATACTGCAAGACGGAGATAGTGCAGATAGAAGAGCAGCGGTATTTTGAGTTTAATAATGCATTGCCTGATTATACAATGATTTCTGTTGTAAATTTAGGCACGCGGGATGATGATATTCAGGATGCATTCGCGCTTATTCAGATAAACAATGCGGTAACAACGGCGATGATAGACAGAATGGAAGGCGGAGAAGGACACGCCACAGACCTCTCCCGAGATTTTTCGGAGATTGAAGTCGGGCTGATGAATCACGTTTTTGACAGAATGGCGGTTTTAATGAAAGAGCCGTGGTCAACTTATATCGACCTCAACCCCGGTGTGACAAATCTTGAGACAAACGCACGTGCGATGCAGGTTTTAGGACCTGATGAGATAGTAATACTTGCGACACTCGAAGTTGAACTCAATGACGTAAAGAATAATATATGCTTTATTATTCCGGCGTTAACACTTGAAGCGATGATGGCGAAATTCGGCGATAAATACGCAAAATCAGCCAAAAAGCTTGACCCGAAAAAGGAAGTTGAACGCCGCGATTCACTGCTTCAAAATATCAAGGACTCCGAACTCGGTATCAAAGCCGTGTTCTGTGAGACGAAAATGCAGTTTTGGGATGTATTGACTTTGCGCCCGGGTGACATAATGCCGCTGCCTATGCCTATAGACGGCAACGTGGATATAAAAATCGGCGGGAATATATGGTATGACGGAAAACTGGGTATAATGAACAGTAATAAAGCCATAAAGATTGATAATGTTTACAACGAACGTTTTTTAAAAAGATTGTTCGGAATAATAGAAAAAACAGGAACTGACGAATAAATTCAGGAGAGTGAGCTGAGCGATTGTTATAAATGTCTGAAAAAGTCTTGACTAAAGACCGTGTAACTTGTCAAGAGTTTATCAGAGCATAATTATAAGAATTGCAACGCGCTGAAAAATAATGAGTGCTGATAACACTTCGCAGATATTCGGCGATATCGAAAGAGATGCCATCGGCGAGATAATGAATATTACTATGGGGTCAGCCGCCACCGCAGTATCAACAATGCTGTCGGCTAAGGTATGGATTACGACCCCTCAAGTAAGCGTTATGAAGCGCGGGGAACTTACATTCCCTGAGCTTGAACCGAGCGTCATTGTTAAAATTACATACATACAAGGTATCAAAGGTCAGAATGTTTTAGTTTTAAAACAGAGCGACGTTCAGCTGATCCTTGCCCAACTGATGGGTATGCCTCTTGAGGTTACCGATGATTTCCAGTTTGACGAAATGAATGTTTCGGCAGTCTGTGAAGTTATGAATCAGATGATGGGTGCTTCCGCTACGGCTTTGTCTGAAATCATTGACACGGCTGTTGATATTTCAACACCTCAGGCAGTCATCCAAGAGGGCGATGCCGAGGTCGGAGACCTTTACGGTTTTGAAGAAAACGAAGATGTATGTGTTGTTAAGTTCCAGCTGACGATTGACAATGTTATAAACTCGGAATTCATTTCCGTCCTTACCATTGAACTTGCAAAAGAAATGGCGGACAAAATGATGAACGGTTTTAATACAGAGCCTGAACCGGAACCCGAACCTGTTTCATCAGGCGGCGGCAGTTCTATGTCGCAGGAACAAATCGAAGCAATGTTAAGCGGCAGCGGCGGTGCAAGCAGCGGTGTGAGCGGTGTAAATCCCGCCGAACAGGGTATGCCCGGCGGAATGCCCGGAATGAACCCTATGCCGAATATGGCTGCCATGGGTTCGCCTCAAATGCCCGCAGACGCTTACCCGAATGGGCAAATCCCATACGGTTATCCGCCTATGCCGAATATGGCAGGTGCTCCCGGCGGTGTTCCGCCGATGCCGTACGGATATCCGGTTTCGATGCCGTATTATCCGGCACCGGGTATGCAAAATGTTCAGCTTGCACAATTTCAGGCTTTTGAAAATTACACTAACCCGACGATTAATAAATCACAAAATGACAATCTTAAACTTTTGATGGATGTACCTCTTGATGTTACGGTTGAGATAGGTTCAGCTACTAAAAAGGTTAAAGAAATCCTCGAATTCTCGCAGGGAACAATCATTGAGCTTGAACGCCAAGCAGGCGCACCCGTCGATATTATCGTTAACGGGAACTTAGTGGCAAAGGGCGATGTCGTTGTTATTGACGATAACTTTGCAGTCAGAATTACCGAAATTATTAAATCCAGATTTCTGGAATCCATAGGAGGAGAACGATAATATGGCGAAGAAAATTATGCTTGTAGACGATGCCGCATTTATGCGAATGATGATAAAGGATGCTCTCACAAAAAACGGGTACGATAACATTATCGAAGCCGCAGACGGTGAAATTGCCTGTGCAAAGTTCGAGGAAGAAAAACCCGATCTTGTGCTCATGGACATCACAATGCCCAACAAAACCGGCATTGAGGCTCTCCGCGATATCAAAAAAGCTCATTCCGATGCGAAAATCGTTATGTGCTCCGCTATGGGTCAGGAAGCTATGGTTGTTGAAGCTATAAAACTCGGTGCCCTCGACTTCATAGTTAAACCCTTCAAACCCGATAGAATACTGCAAACCGTATCAAAGGTATTAGGTTAGCCGGTGCCCCGGCAGGGCTGTGCAGCAACGCTGCGTATCGCTGATGGAAGTTTGTTTGTAATCTCTACACGCTCAACGCGGCGGGCGACCCGCAGTCAATTCGCGATGGAAGTCTTTTAGGAATCTCTACACGCTCACCGCGTAGAAGTGAATACTAAATTTCTGTCCTCTGTCCTCTGACCTCTGACTTCTGTATTCTGACTTCTAATATCTGATTTCTGTTACGGAGTAACTTATGCCCGATTCAATTACAGTAATGTTAGCTTTAATAGGTGTTTTGGGCATAATATTCGTTATGTTTTGGCTTGCCGCACGATTTCAAAAGAAGCACGGCTACGGCGGATTTTTCACCAAAGGCACAGTGATTAAGGTTTTAGAGGCGGTATCCCTGTCCCCTGATAAACAAATAGCAGCCGTAAAAGCCGGTGATGCATATATACTTATCGGGATAGCTCCCGGCGGTATAACTAAAATATGCGACCTTAAAGCCGAAGATTTTCCGCCGCCCGATGAAACGGACGCGCCTAAAAGTCTCGGCGAGAGTTTTAAGACAGTGCTTGCCGAGAAATTCGGCAAACATAAATAAGAAATCAGATTTTAAGTTAATAATCTGAAAATTCAGGCGAAAAAAGATGTTTAAAGCAATTCGGCGGATTGCCGCTGCGGCGATTGTCTGTTTGAGTTTACCGCTTTTTGCGGTAAATATCTATGCAACGCCGACTACCGAGACGCCTATTATAGCGGCGGATACAGTTACAACTGATACCGACAGCGGTACTGCAAGCGAAGAAAACATTTCGTCAACGCTCGGTGAAGACACAGAAGTTTCCGACTTGCTTGACGCACTTAATATTACACAAGATACGACTACAATTGATCTGATTATTCTGCTGACGCTGCTGTCACTTGCACCGTCACTGCTGATAATGCTGACGTGTTTTACGCGTATAGTGATATCTTTTTCTCTTTTGCGAAACGCGATGGGGATTCAGCAAACGCCCCCGAACCAAGTAATGATAGGGCTTGCACTGTTCCTCACGTTTTTTATAATGACACCCGTATTCGGTCAGATGAATGAAATAGCCTATGTGCCTTATAAGGCGGGCGAAATTACGTCTGTTGAGGCACTGACGGAAGCGTCTGTTCCGCTTAAAGAATGGATGCTCAAAAACACCTCAAACGAATCAATGGATTTCTTTATATCGCTTTCGGGCGATGAAGTTGACTTAAATTTATCGACGGAAGAATTTGCCCGTGAGGTAAAATTTACGACAGTAGTACCGGCGTTTATCCTATCGGAAATCAAGATAGGTTTTCAGATAGGGTTTCTCTTATATGTACCGTTTTTGATTATTGATATTATAGTAGCGACAATTCTTATGTCAATGGGTATGATGATGCTCCCGCCGACAACAGTCTCAATCCCTTTTAAAATCCTGATGTTCGTTTTAGTTGACGGCTGGACACTCTTAATTCAGTCGTTAGCAACAGGGTATAACATTTAGAGGTTAGATATTAGAGGTGAGAGGTCAAAGTATGAATTTCTCGCTCTTAGCCTAAATTGTCTATTCATTAAAGTCAAGTCAAAAAGTAAAATATTCGTTAATCCGTACGGAAGTTGAGCAGTAGCTCTGATATCTGACCTCTGATATCTGACCTCTGACTTCTGACTTCTGACTTCTGAACTCTGTTACAATGTCTGAAGAAATTGTCCAACAAATTTTCAAAGAGGCTTTGCTTCTTGTAATCCAAATAGCGGGACCCCTGCTGCTGTTGTCTATGATAGTGGGGCTTATAATAGCGATACTTCAAGCGGCGTCGCAGGTGCATGAACAGACGCTGACGTTTGTCCCTAAAGCTATAACTATAGCGGCGGTATTGTTTTTATTGTCACCCTCGTTTATGGCACAAATTCAAAACTTCTTTCATCAGCTTTTCCAAATAATCGACCAAGTAAGCAGACAAACGATATAAACACAGATGTCAGAAGTCAGAAGTCAGATTATGAATGAGGCATTTAGTACTACGACAGCCAAACAAGATCACAGACGCTTTAAATTACAAATTAATAAAAAAATTAAAGATTTTGGATGTAAATATTCTTGCCGACAGAGCGCAGATATTACTGCTTGTTTTGATGAGGGTAGCGGGAGCTTTCAGTTTCGCGCCTGTACTGAGCAGATCGAATATACCGCTCACAGCGCGTGCCGGAACGACGCTTTTAATAACAGTTGTTGTCTCCGGGGTTTTACCCGAAACGGTGATGCAGTTTGACCTTACCGCACCGGCGGGTGTATATCTTTTCTCACTCATGCGCGAATTTTTAATGGGCGTGGTTTTGGGAACGGTGACGAACTGGTTTTTCCAAATGGTTTTGTTTTCGGGCGAAGTCATTGATATGCAGGCGGGTTTGGGTATGGCGAAAGTCTTTGACCCGGGCACGCAGGCGCAAATGTCGCTGTTTGGTTCTGTCTATAATTTCCTCCTGTATTTTTATTACCTTGCGACAAATTCACATCTTACGTTTATAAAGATTCTGACTGATTCGTTCGCGACAATACCGTTGGGTGACGGCGGTTTTGCGCCGGAACTTGCCCCGCATATGTTTGACCTTTTCGCGGGTATATTCACACTTGCTGTAAAGCTTACTCTGCCTTTGATGATTGCAGAACTGATTGTACAGGTTGCCATAGGGCTTTTGATGAAATCAGTACCGCAAATCCACATCATGGTGCTTAATATAGAAGTAAAAGTTGTTCTGGGGATATTCATGTTATTTTTGATTGTAACCCCCACAGCAAACTTTTTAGACAATTACCTGACAACCTGTTTTAATACTCTAAAAGATGTCTTGTTCTATTTAACATAGAAGTTAGATGTTAGATGTGAGAAGTTAGAATTTGAGTATCACGTGTTTATCTAAAATTCAGTGACAATATAGCGGCGAAGCCGTTCTAACTTCTAACCTCTAACGTCTAACATCTATGTTAAGGTCAAAAAGAAAAAATTAAGTGAAACTAAGAGGAAGAAAAGAAGTTGCTCTAACTTCTAACCTCTAACCTCTAACCTCTATATTATGGCTAAAAAAGACGGACCGGGCGGTGAGCGAACCGAAAAGGCGACCTCGCATAAACGGCAGGAAGAACGAAAAAAAGGGCACGTAGCGAAAAGTCAAGATGTAGTTACGGCACTGTTTATACTGATTGTATTCTTTGTGCTGCGCCTGACTGTACCGTCGATACTTCAGACGGGACAAGACATAATCAGATATTGGATAACGATTTCCGGATACGGTTTTGACGGCGACAAAATGCTGATTGACGGGATGCCTGTTTACACTAAACTCATATTTGAATTTGTCAAAAATATCGCCCTTACCGCAGGTTTATTGCTTATTACGACACTCGCCGTAACCATATTAGCGACAGGATTTCAGACAAAATGGCTGTTCACATGGCAGTCAATGAAACCGAATTTCAAGAAATTCATAAACCCATCATCTTTGCTCAATTTCCTAAAGCCGAATTCACAAAAGATAGTTGAATTCGCTAAATCCTTAGCGAAAATGACAATTTTGGTAATGATAGCTTTCACAGATTTGCGCGGAAGAATACCCTATTTTGCACGGCTATATGATATGGAAGTTATATCGGCTCTCCAATATATGGCAGAATGTATCTGGTCTATCGTCGTTAAAGTAACTATTGCTTTTATGATTATAGCCGTCGCCGATGTACTGTATCAGCGTTGGAAATTTGAAGAAGACATGAAGATGTCAAAAAAAGAGGTTGAAGAAGAGCATAAAAACCAAGAAGGCGACCCGAAAATCAAAGGCAAAAGACGTGCCATTCAGCAAAAATTAGCGATGAACCGCATGATGAAAGCCATACCGACAGCGGACGTAATCATCAGAAACCCTACCCATTATGCCGTCGCGCTTAAATATACGGGAAATGAAGACCGTGCGCCCGTAGTTGTGGCACGCGGAATGGATAATGTAGCCCTCAGAATAATCAAAATCGCCGAGGAAAGCGGTGTAAGCCTCATTGAGAACCGCCCGCTTGCCCGCGCTTTATATACAGAATGTCAGCTTGAGCAGGAAATCCCCGCGAAATTCTACCAAGCCGTAGCCGAAGTCTTAGCATTCATCATGAAACTCAAAAAAGGGCAGCCGGCGACTTACAGACCACAGAATACAGATTACAGAGTACAGAACACAGATGTCAGAGGTCAGAATTCAGAACAGCCGATAGGTGTTACATAATATTGTTCCCCCTGTAGTACCCAGTACCAACTAAAACTTTACATTATAAGTTCAGGATAGAGGTGTTTGAGTTTAATGCGAGCGTCGTTAGAAGTGAAGTGCCACGAGACACCTTTTTGACGTTTGTTTC
>JAISHV010000077.1 GCA_031262495.1 Ruminococcus sp. | reverse complement strand
GCCGCCTGTAGGGCGGCAGAGAAACCGTTCAATACTAATCTCGGCGGCTTTGCCGCCCCGCCGCAAAGCGGCGGCATTAAAAACATTTTCAATGTTTTTAATGAGAGATTAGTATTATTGTAAATTAGTACTAATATTCAGAGTTTTTTAGAAAATTTGTGAATAGTACTTGACAAATATGAATAAAAGGTGTATACTATTACCAAAGCATTACTATTGAGGTAGAAAAAATGTATATTGATCCGGGAACAGGCAGTATTATTATTCAGATACTTATCGGCGGACTTGCAGGAATCAGCTTTCTCGGTTACGCCTTCAAAGCAAAAATTAAATCGCTTTTTACTAAGAAGAAGGCAGAACCCGCACCCGAACTTGAGCTCGAAACCGATAACTTCAAGGATATGGATGATGAAATCTGAGAATACTTTTATAAACGACTCCGCATCTTTTCGTGATAATGCAGGAGTGGTTTTTCGCGACGAAAACGGCACTGTTTTCAGGCGCATTAATGCTGTTTATGAAGAAAAATACCGCCGTCTTATGTCGTCAGGGCTTTATGATGAGCTTTTAAATAAACACCTGTTGATTCCGCATAAGGAAATAGACGGTGAGAGACCTCTGATTATACGTCCGAAAAAGATACCGTATATTTCTTATCCCTATGAATGGTGCTTTGAGCAATACCGTGATGCGGCACTGGCAACGCTTGATATACATATTACAGCACTTTCTTACGGTATGATGCTCAAAGATGCATCTGCTTATAATATACAGTGGTTAAACGGCTGGGCGGTCTTAATTGATACGCTCTCTTTTGAGGTATATGAAGAAGGTCAGCCTTGGGTTGCTTACGGGCAGTTTTGCCGTCATTTTGTTTGTCCGCTTCTTTTAATGTCGAAAGTTGACGAACGTCTCGGGAAGCTTATGAATAGTTTCATTGACGGCATACCGCTTGACCTCGCTTCGGCGATTCTTTCCGGGCGCGGCGGTGTCTTCGGGAAACTCCATATCGACATTCACGGCAAATCTATAGAAAAACACAGTACCGACCGCACACAAAAACAAGTTTATATGAAAAAAAGTGCTTTCCTTGCACTTGCGAAGTCTCTCAAAGAGGGCATCTTAGCCCTTAAACCGCCGAGTAAGCTTACGGAGTGGGGCGAATACTACTCACATACCAATTATTCGGCAGATTCGGCTAAGCACAAATCGGATATTGTTGCGCGTTTCTTAGACGGGATAGAAAATCTAAAACAGGTATGGGATTTCGGCGCAAATGACGGGCGGTATTCAAGAATTGCGGCAAAGACCGCACACGTTACGGCGTTTGACATTGATACTAACGCAGTAGGGCGCAACTACCTCGAAATCCGAAAATCTCACGAACCGATATTGCCGCTGATACTTGATTTAACCGCACCAAGCCCCGCTATAGGTTTCGGCAACACCGAGCGAAACACAATAGGCGGCAGAGTGAACAGACCCGGGAAAGCCCCCGCAGACTGCATACTTATGCTTGCGGTCATACATCATCTTGCCGTCTCAAACAATCTGCCGTTTGAGCTTATTGCCCGTTGGGTCAGTGAACTCACGGAATACCTTGTTATTGAATTCGTCCCGAAATCAGACAGTCAGGTACAAATCTTATTATCGACCCGCGACGACATTTTCACGGAATATGATGAAACACATTTCACCGAAAGCTTCGGGCGGTATTTTGACATCTGCGCAAGAGAAGCAATCCCCGACAGCGAACGTATTATGTTTCTGATGAAAAGGAAACGAAATTAATGATTTTTCGTATGACTTAGTTTTTATCTGTAGAAATTTTTCAGACAAGTCCCTTGTTGATAAATTTAGTCAGGAGTAAACTTCAATGCCAAAAGAAAAGAAATTCACGTTAGCGTGTGTTATAATCGTGCTTGTTTTAACTTACGCTTTTTTCCAGCCGCTTGACCTTTATCTGCGCAATTCCACATCATTTATGGTTGGGATTGATAGGATTAGTATCCCGTTTGGTTTAATAAGTTTAGCACTGTGCGCGCTGCTTTATTTTCCGTTATCATTTCTAAAAGACGGAAAAGCAGTTGATATAATAATTCTCGTATTATTCGGGTTTACCGTCAGCTCATATGTGCAGCTTCTTTTTTTAAACTATGAAATGGGCGCGATGACGGGTGCTTACTATAATTACAGCGAGTTAACATCTACGCATATGTCGAATTTCGGCATCTTTATTCTTATTATGTTTGAGCCGCTTTTAATAGTGTTTTATCTCAAATCTAAAAAGAAGAAAGCGGATTATACGAGAGTTGTTTCATCAGTATCGGCAGTTTTGCTTCTTATGCAGCTTGCCGGCGTTATATCTGTAATACCTTCATACACACCGATTATCAGAACACCTCTTGCATTATCATATTCAAAATCTTTTGAAATGTCCTCTGATGAAAATATTGTCGTTTTTGTAGTGGACAGACTCGACAATAAATTTACCTATGAAGCTTTTGAGCGTTACCCCGATTCAACTGAAATATTTGACGGCTTCACCTTCTATGAAGACAACACATCTGTCTATTCATGTACTGTGCCGTCGATAGCATATATGATGACCGGTGATAAATATAACAATGAAATCCCGGTATACAGTTATCTTCGGGAATGTTGGACAAAGGACAGTTTTATTGACGAGCTTCATAACAGCAACTTCGCGGCATATATGCTCTTAGACCGATTCACTGCATTCACAGACGTAAGCGATCTTTCGGGCAAAGCAGATAATATCAAAGAAATAGATAACAATGCCGATTTGAGACAGGATTTGGTGACCTCGATTACATTCCGTATATCTGCCTCAAAACTAATGCCGTATCTTTTAAAAGATGCGATGCTTAATAATATTTCCGAAGATTTTCAGAATGATTATCTTAACATGACCGACACCGACGCAATGGACGCTATAGTAGGTTTTAATACCGATATGCGGTTTTATGACAACCTTATACAAAACGGACTCACACTTCAAGACGAAAAGAATGTTTTTTCCGTAATTCATCTTCGCGGCGCACACGATATGGGTACAGGATATGATAACGGCTTTATCCGAGAAGAAGGTTTTGACAATACAGACAGCGCATATGCTTCATTCAAGATAATTGAAGAATACTTAAATCAGATGAAAAATTTAGGCATATATGATGATGCTACAGTTATTGTCATAGCAGACCACGGTAATTCGTCCTTAGTTCAAGGCTCGACAATAAGACTTTACGAGCCGGTAACATCAACACTCCTGATAAAACCTAAGGGTGCTGACGGACCAATGAAATATAATGATACAGCCGAGCTGTCTCACGAGTATTTCGGCGCAAGTATACTCGAATATGCCGGGATTCCGCATGAGGAATTCGGGCTCTCATATCAAGACGTAGAGTCCGAAAACATTAAAACGACAAGGCGGCTTTATTTAGAATCGTGGGTTAATGTCTATAATCTGAAAAGTAACGGCTATTATGAAATAAACGGCGATGCACGTGATTTCAGCAATTGGGTACACTATTAACAGAGGTCAGATATCAGAGGACAGAGGACAGAGCGACAATTTCTCTTAAATAAGGATAAAATAAAAATCTCATTATCACCTTTAAGCGATAATGAGATTTTATTTATTAGCCGTATTTAAGTTGTGAAACCGCTCTGACCTCTGACTTCTGACTTCTGATTTCTGTGCTCTATTCCAGAATCGAATATTTCCCGTAGAGTTTTCCGCTTGTGTCATAGACTTCTATACTGTCAAGAACGTCTGCATTGATTTTCACTGAATATTTTTTCACGCCAGAGGCATCAAGCATATTATATTCATAAACGCCTGTCGGTGCTTCCGATATAAATTCGAGCGTATATGAATCTATATATTCGCCCTCCGAGTTATACAAATCGGCAACATCAGAGCCGTAGAAATAGAATGACTCCGCTGTTTCACTGCCGTTTTTATAAAAATCACCGTAAACATCAACTAAAACGTCATATTCCTCATCATCTGTATATTCAGTGTCGTCGGTGTCATCTGTATATTCTGTATCATCGGTGTAATCTGTATCGTCTGTATCGTCTGTATAATCGGTTTCGGGTTCTTCATAAAAACCGTAGCCGTCTTGATAATGCAACGGATTATCATACTCGTCAAACACATACGGGTCGAGTATACACTCAGGGTCAAGTTCATATACGGTTTGGTCATCAGGTGAAAATTGATAAAACCCTTTATAGTTTTCATCATATTCCACGTCGGTGAGTTCCATCTCAAACAGATACGTAACCGTATAATAATTCTCTTCCGGAAGGAGTGTGAGATTTACCGTTTTAAGAGCCGTCTCCCCGACTTCATACTCGGGATTTTCCGATTCCCATATGGATTGTGCTTCTTTTAAAACTGCTTTTTCGTTTGAATAGCCGTCGTCTTTATAAAAATCCTCGGGTTTTAAATACCCGTCATTCGGAATATCATATATGTAGCCGAAAAGCTTCATATCCGTAGAATCTTCTGTGGTCGTGACTGCTGTATGATAAATCTGAATGAAATTTTCATCCGTTATCGAATAGGCATACAAATTCAATGCGCCGTAATAATAGTCCGTATTGTTATTTGAAAGTTCCATTTCATTTTGGTAATTTTCAAGAACAGACTCTACTTGGCGTTCGATATCCTTGTTAATTTTATCGGCATTCGGGCGTTTGCCCTCATCATAGCCGATTTTAATAATCTCGGCTGTAAGTTCGTCCCCGCTTTGCCTTAAAGAAACCTTAGGATAAGCCGGTGATAAAACCGAATAATCTATAGATTCTTTGGTTTCGCCGTTTTCATCTGTTACGACAGCTTTCGTTTCAGTGCCCGATGTTGTAGATTCTGTTGTTTCTTCCGTCTTATCGCCGCAAGCCGAAAAAAACACTAATACCGCCGTTAGGGCTAATATAGGTTTTATAAAACTAAATTTTTTACTTATTCTCATTTAAAATTACCTCAGTTGAACTTTCATAATAATTATACTATTCTCTATTTAAAAAACGCTTTGCGTTTTTTAAATACTCGTCAGCGTTGCTGACGAGAGCCGCCCGTAGGGCGGCAGAGAAGCCGTTCAATACTAATATCTGCAGCGTTGCCGCACCGCCGCTTTGCGGCGGCAATAAAAACATTTTCAATGTTTTTATTGGATATTAGTATTATAACACAAAAATTCTGAATTGTCAATAATTTTAAATAATTTTTAATGTTAATCAAATATTACCTGAAATAATAAAAAATCTAAATTTCCTTGACATTTTATAGAAAATGAATTATAATTATTTTAGAATTTCGTTTCTATATAGGTAAATGATTATGATTCCTAATTTGACAATTATTGCTATAATTTTTTGTATACTTGTGTGCTTTGGAACACCTGTAGCGTTGATTATAGGTTTCAGGGTAAAAAAGCAGATGCCGCTTTTGCCGATACTTATCGGGGCATTGTCGTTTTTTGTGACTGTGATGGTAATTGAGTCGGCTTTTCATTCGGTTATACTGGGACTGTTTCCGCAGATACGCAAAAGTGTTTTACTGTATACACTTTACGGGGCTTCTGCGGCGGGTGTATTTGAAGAATCGGCGCGGCTATTATGTTTTATTTTAATAAAGAAATATTCAACAAAGCCGCAAACCGTTTTGACAGGGATATCCTACGGAATAGGGCACGGTTCATTTGAAGCAGTCGTACTCGTCGGGCTATCAATGGTAAGCAATCTGATATTAGCACTCCAAATCAATTTAATGGGCATAGACACGCTCACATCATTAATGCCCGGGACTGCCGTTTCGGCATTAGAACAAGTATACACAGCCCTCCGTGATACGCCGTCTTTGATATTCTTCTACAGCGGTATAGAACGCATAGCGGCGATAGGCGCGCAAATTGCGCTCTCTGTAATTATGTACCACGCCGTAAATACACCGAAGCGTAAACTGCTTTATCCGCTTGCAATTTTACTGCACATGATTTTAGACGTTCCCGCGGCGCTCTATCAAGTCAACTCGGGTATCAGTATTGACTTGACGGAAATTTTAACGTTTGTTCTTGCGGCTTTGATTGTTGGGTGTGCTGTTTTGATAACACAGAAATCAGAAATCAGAAATCAGAAATCAGAGTAACCGAAAACCTTTAGCAAGGTTTAACAAAAATCTCATCACCACCATAAAGGCGGTAATGAGATTTTTTATATCAGCTTAATTAAGGTATGAAGCCGCTCTAACATCTAACTTCTAACATCTAACCTCTATGTTGTTATACCATATCCAACATCAAGCCAGTTTTCATCCGTTCCTATCTGTGAAACATCCGAATACCACGGCATCGGGAGTTTTCCGGTGAAAGGCACTTTCCCTGTGAGGACATTCGCAACGCCGTCGCCCTCTGTGCCGGGTAAATAGCCCATAACTATAGCGTCCCAATAGTCGGCATAGTTTGAAAGAATTACGTGTCTGCCCGCTATAATGAGTGCTACAGTCGGTTTTTCGCTGTTTTTGGCTTCTGCTATCGCTTGTAGGTTTCCGTCTAAAGCCACAGCCCCGGTGATACTCATATCCGCTGTATCGCCGTACCACTCGGCATAGGGTTCTTCACCGATAACGAGCAGAACTACATCGGCTTCTTCTCTTGTCGAAACGAGTTCTATTCCCATTTCGGGGGCTACGGCTTTGAGACCGTCAAGGATTGTTGTTGTACCCGGGACATTGTCAGTCCCTGTCCATGATAAAGTCCAACCGCCGTTTTGAGCACCCGCATTGTCTGCCGCAGGACCGGTCACATAGAGTTTTGTACCCGTCTTGAGCGGAAGAATATCGCCCTCATTCTTCACAAGGACTTGGCTCTTTTCAACAAGCTGACGTGCTATAGCGCGGTACTCGTCACTGCCGACTGCCGTTTGCTTAGGTTGTGCTTCTTTGCCGTCAAAGAGTCCTAATGCTATTTTTGTGCGGATTATTCTTGTTACGGCATCATCAACGCGTTCCTGTGAAATCAGACCCTCGTTTACGCCCTCAATAATGTATTTTCTGCTTTCGTCAAACGATGACATCTGCATAAGCATATCAAGCCCTGCATTAACACAGTTTACAACTTGAGTTTTGCGGTCGGAAGCCGATGTATTATCAACGGAATCCCAGTCACCCGCTACAAAACCCTGAAATCCCCAGTCGTTCTTTAAAATGTCTACATATTTTTTATTCTCATGCATTTTCACGCCGTTAAGGCTTGAATGTGAAAGCATTATTGACATTGCGCCGTTATCAATGAGCTGTTTATAAACTTCAAGCAGTTCATCAATCTCGGCATCGGAAATCTGTGCATCGCCTCTGTCAATGAGGTTTTCGCCCTCGCCCGTACCGAAAACAACGTTGCCGTCGGCTAAGAAGTGTTTCGGGCAAACAAGTACGCCGCCGTCGATATTGCCTTTCATATACTGTAAGGACAAGGATTTAATGATATCAAGGTTTGTGCTGTAGCTTTCATATGTCCTGCCCCAACGCGGGTCTGTCGCCTGTGCTACACAAGGGGAATAGTTCCAGTATGAGCCTGAGAGGAGCATTTCGTCTGCAACCGCAAGCCCCATTTGATATGTAAGTTCGGGGTCATTCGCCGCACCGACAGCGATATTATGCGGGAAAATTACAGCATTTTGAGTAAGACTTACGCCGTGAACACTGTCAAAGCCGTAGATTAGCGGGATTGCGGCATTTGATTTAAGTGCATTTTCCTGATAGTCGCTGATTGAATCCATCCAGCCTTGTTGTGTAAGATTTCCTCCGCCGCCTGTTAAAATTGCGCCGTAGTCGATATTCGCCATTTCTGACGGATTATAACTATATGAAGGTGCCATACTCATTTGAGCGGCTTTTTCTTCAAGGGTGAGCAGAGCGGTAATCTCTGCGGCGGTTTTCCCTGCGTATTTGCCTGTCGCAACAATCAGCTCATCGCCGGAAACGTAAGCTATGGACGGTGTTTCAGCCGAATCACTCACTGCGGCAGAAGTGCCGCTTACATCGGGGTCGCCCGGGGTTTGCTGTGCTCCGCAACCTGTAATGCCCGCCGCCGTAATCACAATACAGGACAATAAACACAGTACTTTTTTTAAATTCATGTTTTAACTCCGTTTAATTTAATTTTTTTAATTTACAATTAAGATAACGATTACATTTAATGATTATAACATATGGATAAAAAAAAAGCAAGAGAATACACAAAAATTTCACAATAAAAAAATTAAAACATAATACTTACACAAATTAAAGTTATTGATTTTTCATTTAACGTTTATATCCTTAATAAGAATTTTACATACGATAATTGGTAATAATACTTGTATAAAATAAATAATAATTTTGACAGTTACTTGACAAGTATCAGACGTTGTAGTATGATAAAGACGGTACCAAATACAACCACTTTTTTATAGAGAGGGTAAAAGCCATGAACATTAAATTGTTAAAACGCGCTGCAGCAGTACTCTTAACAGCAATACTCTGCTTAGCACTCGCTTCTTGTGCTGACAGTACAGGCGGTAAGACAATGATAGGCATCGCAATGCCGACAAAATCTGTTCAGCGTTGGGAACGCGACGGAGAAAACATTAAAAAAGGACTCGAAGATGCAGGTTATTCTACAATGGTAGAATTTGCAAATGACGACACGGCACTACAGGTTTCACAGCTTGAAAATATGATAAACAGAGGCTGTAAAGCGATTATCGTAGCGGCTATCGACAGTGTTTCGCTCTCAACCGTTCTTGAACAGGCAAAAGCAAAAGGCATTTATATCATCAGCTATGACAGACTGCTGACAGATACTCAAAATGTAGACTTTTATGTTACGTTTGATAACAAAAAAGTCGGTACCGAAATGGCTCAATTCGTTTCTGACAAACTGGATCTCCCGAATGCAACAGGACCTTTTAACCTTGAAATTTCCTCCGGTCCTCCCTCTGACAACAATGCCGGCATCATCTACTCCGGTATGATGGAAATCTTACAGCAATATATCGACAGCGGGAAACTCGTTATCCCGTCAGGTCAGGTTACGGCGGCGGAAACCGCAATTGACAACTGGGAGCTTGCTAATTCTCAGACACGTATGGAAAATCTCTTAAACGGTTTTTATACCGATAAAAAAATCAATGTAGCTATTTGTGCGAATGATACCATCGGCAGAGGTGCTGCCAATGCTATTTTAGCGGCGGGTTATACCCCGGGTTCGGCTGATTACCCGATTATCACAGGTCAAGACTGCGAAATCGCAACAATTCAATATATAATCGACGGGAAACAGAGTATGTCTATCTTTAAAGATACACGTACACTCGGCTCTCGTGCTATTGAAGCAACGATTGCTCTGCTTGACGGCAAAACACCCACTTCAAACGGCGTTTCAAACAATAAAGTATTTGACGTTCCGACATATAACTGTGAACTCGTAGCTGTAACTAAAGACAACTACAAATCAGTTCTCATTGACAGCGGATATTATACAGAAGAAGATTTAAAATAAGATTAAGGTGAAACAGAAGTCAGAAATCAGAAATCAGAGTATACTTGTCTGATTTCTGACCTCTGACTTCTGAAATCTCTGATATGGATAAATTTTTACTCGAAATGAAGAATATAATAAAAGAATTCTCGGGGGTTCGCGCTCTTGATAATGTTTCACTTTCTGTTAAAGAGGGTGAAATTCACGCGCTTTGCGGTGAAAACGGCGCGGGAAAATCCACCCTTATGAATGTTCTCTCAGGGGTAATACCTCACGGGGAATATGAGGGCGAGATTCTTTTTGACGGTAATCCCGTGAGTTTTAAAAATATCCGCGATTCCGAAAAACAAGGTATTGTAATAATTCATCAGGAACTTGCAATGATACCTTACTTTTCTATTGCCGAAAATATGTTTTTAGGCAACGAGCGCGGGACTAAATTCAATATAGACTGGGATAAGACAAATAAAGATGCAGCTGATAAACTCAAGGTTGTCGGACTGAACGAAAGCCCTTATACACTCGTAAAAGATATCGGTGTCGGGAAACAACAGCTTTGTGAAATTGCCAAAGCCCTTTCAAAAGAAGTACGCTTACTCATACTTGATGAACCTACGGCTTCACTCAACGAAAACGATTCAAGGAATCTCTTGGATTTACTGCTCAGCCTTAAAAAACAAGGCGTAACGTCAATAATCATTTCTCATAAAATCAATGAGCTATCGTACGTCGCCGATGTAGTAACCGTTATACGCGACGGATGTACTATTGAAACAATAAGGAAGGATTCCCCTGATTTTAACGAAGACAGAATTATAAAAGATATGGTAGGGCGTGAGCTCAAAAACCGCTATCCGCTGTATGAGGCGCGTACCCCGGGCGAACCCGTACTTGAACTTATAGACTGGACTGTTCATCACCCGCTGTATCGCGAACGCAAGGTTGTGGATAACGCTTCAATAACCGTTCGGCGCGGCGAGGTTGTGGGTATAGCAGGGCTTATCGGTGCGGGGCGAACAGAACTTGCAATGAGTGCTTTCGGGAAGAGCTACGGCGCAGGGATTACGGGAACGATAAAAATCAGCGGTGCCGTAAAAAAACTTAATACCGTATCGGAGGCTATTGATTCAGGGCTTGCTTATGTTACCGAAGACAGAAAAGGAAACGGCTTAATCTTATCCGAATCAATAGCAGTTAATACGACAATGGCTAAAATGAGCAAGGTTTCACATCGCGGCGTTATTGATAAAGACAAAGAGCTTGAAGTCGCTGAAACCTATCGAAAACTCCTACGGACAAAAGCTAACAGTGTGTCGGAACCCGTTGTTTCTTTATCGGGCGGCAATCAGCAAAAGGTTTTATTATCAAAATGGATGTTTGCAGACCCTGATATCCTTATTCTTGACGAACCGACACGCGGCATTGATGTCGGTGCAAAATACGAGATTTATCTGTCAATAAATGAGCTTATCAAAGACGGAAAAAGCGTTCTTATAATATCCTCCGATATGTCGGAACTCCTCGGCGTAGCCGACAGAATTTATGTTATGAACGCAGGGCGCATTGTAGGTGAACTCCCCCGTAAAGAAGCAACACAGGAAAAGATAATGGCGATGATAATTAAATCCGACAGCGAAAAGTCAAGTACTACCTGAGCCGGAAATCTAAAGCTGCAAATATAAAAGTAAAATTAAAAAGTATAAAAGGCGGGCTGAACGAATGGACAAGCATAGATTAGGAAATGCACTCACAAACGTCGGGAATATGGCTAAGCGCAATACTATGCTTATTGTACTTGCTCTTGTGATTATTTTCTTCACCATAGGAACGGGAGGTATTCTGCTTAATCCCGGTAACATAACCTCTCTCATAATGCAGACCAGTTACGTCATAGTTTTAGCAGTGGGGATGCTGATGTGTATTCTCACCGGCGGTAATATCGACCTCTCAGTCGGTTCTGTTTTAGCCCTCGTCAGTGTAATTGCCGCGAAACTCCTTGTCGAAGCTCATATGAACGTCTTTTTGGTAATCATTATTTCGCTCATAATCGGCGGACTCATAGGTGCATTTCACGGTTTTTGGATAGCTTATATAAGAATTCCCGCTTTTATCGTTACCCTTGCGGGAATGATGCTCTGGCGCGGACTTCAGCTTGTTATTTCAGATGCGAAAGCTATACCTGTTACATCTGATAAAAATCCGCTTTTTACGTCCATATTCAATAGTTTTATCCCGAATATTAAACTTACATTATTTGGTGTTACATTTGATATTGTCTGTATGATACTAAGTGTTTTAGCAACTGCGGCGATAGTAATTTTAATGACCCGCTCACGAAAAACACGCAAATCCAAAGGGTTTGAAGTACCGTCAAGAGCAGCACATATCTTCAAATGCGTATTGATTTCTGCTGTAATACTGTTCTTCACATTTTTATTGTCAGAAGACCGCGGATTCCCGTTTATGCTGATTATCTTGGCGGTAATCCTTGTAGGGTATTCATATTTCACATCAAAGACAGTGCCCGGGCGTTATCTCTACGCCGTAGGTTCAAACGAAAAAGCGGCGAAAATGTCGGGTGTTGACACAAATAAAATCCTGTTCGGCGCGTATACGAATATGGGTGTATTGTCTGCTGTGGCGGCATTAATCTGTGTTGCGCGTTTTGCATCAGCCCAGCCTACAGCCGGTGAGGGTTATGAAATGGATGCCATAGCGTCGTGTTTTATCGGCGGTGCATCTGCCTACGGCGGCACAGGTACTGTGACGGGGGCTTTAGTCGGGGCTATGTTTATGGGTGTCCTCAATAACGGTATGTCTATGATGGGTATAGACACAAACGCCCAGCGCGTAGTAAAAGGTATTGTCCTCTTAGCGGCAGTATTATTCGATATTCTTTCCCAAAAACGAAGAAAAACAACATAACGTACCAGAGGACAGAGGCGAGAGGACAGAGGACAGAGCAACTAATTACCTCTAATAAAGTTTAATACAAAAATCTCATTACCAACTTAACCGTAGTAATGAGATTTTTATTATTATCTGAATTTAAGTTACACAGCCGCTCTGTCCTCTGTCTTCTCGCCTCTGTCTTCTGTTTTCTCGCTTCTGTCCTCTGGATCAGTACCCCGTTTTTTCAGGTTTTCTATAATCAGTGGGGGTGCACTTCATATATTTTTTGAAGTCGCGGTTAAAGTGGCTGATATTATTATAACCGCATAAAAGGGCGATATCGGATACTTTTTTATCAGTGTTCATGAGTAGTATCCGGCTTCTGCTGATTCTGTATTTATTGAGATAATTTATCGGCGTTAATCCGTTGATTTTTTTGAAATATCTGCAAAAAGTACCGATTGAGAAGTGAACTTGTTCGGAAAGGTCTTCATTAGTTACATCTTCATTAAAATGCTCATGGATATAATCCGTTGCCGCGAGCATTCTTTTATAGAGTTTTTGGAAACTGCTGATAGTCATAATGTTTATGTATTGATTATGATAAATCATATTCCACAGAATAAAAATCCATCCGTGAAATTCAATCTGCCACGATAATACATCAGGACGGTTTCGGAAAGAAACAAGCTTTTGGATTATTGTGAGTGCTTCACTCTGCCAACTGCCGTTATCGGATAATTTGAGGATATATGCTGAGCTTTTAAACAGCAAAGGCTGAACAAAACGTCTGTAGCCTCTGCCCTCAAATATAAGTACGTTAAAGCATACCGATTCATATTCACAATGCTTTTTGTTCAGTTTTTTTATGACACGGTTCAGTTTCGGAGGGATTACAAGTGCTTCGCCTTCGGAAACGAAATATTCTTCGGTTTCAAGTGTAACAGTCATTTGACCGGAACAAACATATAATATTTCTACTTCTTCATCAAGTTTAACGTGTTCACTGCCATTTGATAATCCTGCCTTATGAGCGATGGTGAATTGATATCCTTTAGTTACGGACTGTTCAGGCAAATTAGCTTTGCGCGGCATAAAGTACTCCTTGGTAAAAAAATGCTTTGTTTTGCTTTTTACGGCGATTAAATTCAATGAAAAATATGCTGCTGTTTTTTTATCTGAATACTTTGAAAGTCCCAATCACTAATTTTAACTACAAAAATTAGTCTAATTTTATTGTATTTATTATCTATATTGAATTATACATGAAATTTCGCTGTTTGTCAAGCCCCAAAAGCGGATATTTTATAATTTTTTAATCCTTACCGCTCAGTGTTGTGTAATCAATATCATTTCATTTAATGTCAATTTTGCTCATAATAAGTAATTAACTAAATCAAATTTTGTGCAATGTGTACGATTTGGTCACATTTGTATCACAAATGGGCAAAATAGTACTATAAATTTGTGTGAAAATATGTTAAAATGAATACAAAAGAATTACGTAGGTTACACTGTATTCTTTAAAAAATCGGTAATTTAAAAACCTTTAGTACAGAACAACAAAATAACATTCAATATTAAACGTTTTTATTGTATACCGAACGGTCTTTTTTAGGAGGAAATCTTCAAATGAAGAAGAAAAGAATCGCATCACTGTTGATGTCGGCGATAATGCTCATAAGCATTATGTTACCGCAAACAGTCGTCAGTGCAGCAGACACCGCAGGAGTCAATCTCGATTGGCAGATTAACGGCACAGATACAGATGTCAGCAGAATAGGCACAGACAGCCATTTACTCAAACTCGATAACCTTAATTTCGGAGCAAAAAAAGTCCCGACAGACGGCGGCGTACTAAAAATCACATACAACGCAGACGGTCAAAACAGTACAAGACAATACTCCGTTTGGACTGACCTTTCAGGCGAAGCGGCGGCAGTCAGCGACTATACCTTCGCGACACCCGAAAACCGCACAGCAGGTCTTATCGTAACATCAAAGGATTACGCGGCGGGAACAGCCGAAATCCTCATTGATGTACCGCTCAATCTGCTTTATGACGGCAAAAACACAGCTAAAACTATTTATGTAGACTTACATATCTATAACCCCGATTCTCACCTCCCCGAAAGCCAAAGAGGCGGCGGCGAAAAACTTGAATTCGACAGATTCTCAAGTATTGCTTTAACAGGCACGCCTACTGCCATTAAATGGGCGATGACCGACAGTGACGTAAGCCGTGTCGGCACAGACTCCCACCTGATTAAGCTTTCAAACCTTAATTTCGGTGCGGGATATGTTCCCCAAGACGGCGGCGTGCTTAATATCAACTATAACGAGAGCGGACAAAACAGTACACGTCAATACTCCGTATGGACTGACCTTTCAGGCGATGCGGCGGCAATATCCGATTATACATTCTCAACCCCCGAAAACCGTGCGGCAGGTCTTTTCGTAACATCAAAAGACTATGCGGCAGGGACTGCTACTGCAAGTGTTGAAATTCCGCAGAGTTTACTCTTTGACGGAACAAAAACTGCTTCAACTATCTATGTTCAGCTTCACATTTATAACCCTGATTCACATTTACCGGACGCACAAAGAGGCGGCGGCGAGAAACTTGAATTTGACAGATTTGCAAATATCACACTGTCAGATGTAGTTCTTGACAAAGCTACCACTTGGGAACTCAATCCCGACGGCGCAAACGCAGAGCGTGTCGGCACAGACAGCCATCTTATTAAATTCTCTAAGCTCGGTTTAACACAGGCTGATGTACCGTTCTTACTTGAATCACCGAGTGTAACCCTTGATGTTATCTACGGTGAAGGCGGACAAAACAGTACACGTCAATACTCCGTATGGACAGACCTTTCTGGCGATGCGGCGGCTATAGCCGATTATACATTCGCGACACCTGAAAACCGCACAGCAGGGCTTTTTGTAACATCAAAAGACTACGCGGCGGGAACACCGGAAGTAAATATTGAAATCCCGACAGAACTTCTCTATAACGGCACTAAACTTGCTACTGAAATCTATCTTGACTTACATATCTATAACCCTGATTCACATTTACCCGACAGCCAAAGAGGCGGCGGCGAAAAGAATGAATTCTCAAGATTTGACAAAGTTGCACTGACTATCGCAGGTTTATCAGAAGTGGTTTTAGTGGAAGATACTTACACAAATATTACATTAGCTCCCGGTGCAGACTCCACACAGATGGGTTTTGCATGGTTCACCGCTAAGGGAACATCTTCGGCGGCTGTTGTTCAGATAGCTAAAAAAGCCGATGTTTCGGGTAAGGAAATGCCCGCAGCCGCAATGTCTTTCACAGGCGTTGTAGCGGCAGGTACTTCACAGTCTGATACAAATAAAACAACCGTAACAGGGCTTGAAAAGAACACTGAATATGCTTACCGCGTAGGTAACGGCGAAACATGGAGTCATATCTATGATTTAACAACGTATGACGAAACAGGAAAATATAACGTTATTGTTGTAGCAGACCCGCAGATTTCCGACGAAGATGACTATATTACATGGCACGATACTGCTTCTAAGGCTGTTGCGCAAGCCGAATCCGAGGGCGGAGCAGCTTTCATGATGTCAGCCGGAGACCAAGCCAACTACGGTAATGACCTTGCCGGTATGGAAGACTTCTTAGGCGCGAAAGAACTCAAAAATATCCCCGTTATGGCGGCAGTCGGTAACCACGATAACGATTTAGACCCCGCTCTCGAAGAACAGACAACTCTGCTTCCTAAAGTATATAACTGGCCGAATTATGATGATTTAACCGCTTATACAACCGACTTAGCCCGTATTGCAGGCGGCGGCGACTATTATTTCAGCTACGGCGATGTACTCTACATCACACTTAATTCATTTGCCGATAACAGACAAGCAGCTATTCATGAAACATTCATGGAAAAAGCTATAGCTTCTAACCCCGACGCTAAATGGCGTATTCTCCTGTTCCACCACGACATCTATGGTGTAGGCGACCACGCAGGTGTAGGCTACGGCGACTCAAAAGCTATGCAAGCTACTTGGGGACCTTTCGTAGACAAATATGACATTGATATCGCATTTAACGGGCATGACCATATCTATGCACGTTCAATGTTCATGGAAAACAACGAAATCATGAAATATCAAATGCCTACAGTGCTTGATATAAACGAAAACAGCATCTATAACGCAAATGCCGGCACATACGTTCAGCCGGACGGTGTTCAGTATATCGCTCTCGGTACGGCAGGTACAAAATATTATAACCCCGAATTCCAAGACTGGGTAGCATATACACCGGGCAGAATGGATGTCGGCGAATATACAATAATGAACGTGAACGGCGATGAGATTACAATCACGTCTTACCGCGCTGATACAGACGAAAAAACCGACAGTATTACTATTAAGAAAACCGCTAAATTTGCTGATTTACAGTCACTTATCCCCGGCTGTGAAACTTTAGAACGCGGCGACATTACACAGGCGACATGGGATGCTTTCCAAGCACAAATTACCGCTGCAAAAACTATAACAGAAACTGACACAGCAGAAGTTATTCATAAGGCTTATACAGACCTCTACGATTCGTATTACGCGCTTAAAGTACCTACTGACAAAGCAAAACTCACAACATTAATCGCAACTGTTGAAACTAAACTTGAAACTGCTTTAGAAGGCAGATGGTCAGGTCAATATCCCGCTGGCTCAAAGGCAACATTACAGGCTGTGCTTGACAGTGCAATTATTGTCAATGAATTGCGCCTTGCAACACAGGCGGCAACAGATAAAGCTTATGATGATTTAGATACTGCATACAAAGCGTTTGAAGCATCAGTAAGTGACATACCCGTTCCGTGGATATTCGTTAACGAAATCAAAGCCGCAGGCGCAAACACGGTTGACCTCGTTGACTGGATGGTTGAATCTGAGATTTATTTCTGGGGTAATGAACCGCAGGAAAGATATGATTCTAACCACATTAAACAAGATTTCGCTTCGAGCAGTCCTGATGCAATCCGCACAGAACCGCTTTACGGTCCCGCAAACTTAGCAGGCGGACGCGGACACAACGCTGCTCACATTACAAAAACACATATCGGCGAATGGATACAGTATAAACTGAATGTTGAATCCGCCGGGATGTACAAATTAGCTCTCGGAGCAGTCAATGCAACAGCGGCAGACCAAAAAGTCCTCGTAAGAGATATTGACAACCATACTTTAGCGACATTCACAGTGCCGACAGGTTCTGTTCTCCCCGCAAGCGGATGGGCTGATGCTCCGATGATTAATGCCGATAAAGAAATCTATCTCCCCGCCGGCGAATACGTAATAGAACTGTTCTTTGTAAATGACGGCGTTGCTGTTAATACAAGAGACAACAACCTCTACCCTGACGGCGTTGAAGTTGATATCTTAACCTTTGAACGCACAGGCGATGGCACAGCTCCCGTATACGCTGCTGACCCCGATATCTTCTATTTACCCGACCCGAACACCGCAGGCGGTGCGGCTCACCGTCAACAAGGCTGGGCAAGTGAAGGTTACGTAGATGAATGGGGTATGGAAGCTACAGGCATACCGCTTGACGTAATGATGAGAGCTACTCAGCTTGTAGTTGAAATGCCCGCAGTTCCGGCAAGCACAAATATTCAGGTTCAGCTTGTAACTGACTTCGATAACTACTACTGGAACCAAACTGAAGGCTTTAACTACGACGAAATCTACAAAGACGGCAAACTGACATTCAATTTAGCAGACCTCAAAGGTATCGAAAACTGGCGTCAGACTATTGAGAAATGTCAAATCATCATCAGCTACTACGGTAACACATCCGATGAGCTGAATATGATGAACGCATATCTTGTTCTGGGTGACGTGAGTGCAGAATCTGCAACCGCATCAGACGGTATAGTTACAACAACGAACCCGAAAACCGGCAACACCGTATTGCCGATAATAAGTGCAATATTCGCTTCGGGCACACTGATGGCAATTACCTTTAAAAAGAAGAAAAAGTAAAGCCTGCTAACAGAAGTTAAATTAATTACCGCCGCGATTTAAATGTATCGCGGCGGTACTTTTTTCAAATGCATAAAAATTAATAAAGATATAAATATTAACAGAATATTCATTTACTTTTGCTAATTAATATGTTAAAATAGTAGTATATTATTTTCATTTTAAAGGAGGAGCAATGAATACAAGTCAAGTACAGATTTTGATTGCTATGGGGCTTTATTTGGCAGTCATAATCGGTGTGGGTGTATTTTACGCAAAACGTGCAAACACAAGTACCGAAAACTACTTCTTAGGCGGACGTACCCTCGGTCCGTGGGTAACTGCATTCTCTGCCGAAGCCTCTGATATGTCAGGGTGGCTTTTAATGGGACTGCCGGGTGTAGCTTATTGGTGCGGGCTTGCAGATGCCGCATGGACTGCAATCGGTCTGCTTATCGGGACATACATAAACTGGCTTATTGTTTCAAAAAGGCTGCGCCGCTATAGTATCAAGGCGAAAGCTATCACAATCCCCGACTTTTTCAGCAACCGTTTCAAAGAAAAGAATCCGGTTATTTTGACTGTTTCGGCACTGTTTATCCTCATTTTCTTTGCCGTTTACTGCTCAAGCTGTCTTGTTACTTGCGGAAAACTGTTCTCGACACTGTTTGGTACTTCTTATGTTTCTATGATGATTGTCGGTGCTGTGGTAGTGCTTATCTACACCATGCTCGGCGGATTTTTGGCAGAGAGTGTATCTGACTTCATTCAGGCAATTATCATGATCTTGGCTCTGGGCACTGTCTTTGTAGTCGGCGTAATAGAAGCCGGCGGCATCGGTGCTGTAATCGACAACGCTAAGAGCATACCCGGTTTCCTTGAATTCTTCGGGCTTGCCGCGCCGACAACTGTTGACGATGTACAAATAGTAACAAACAATGCTCCCGTCTTCGGTGAAGCGGCAACTTACGGCTGGCTCACAGTTATTTCTACAATGTCGTGGGGACTTGGTTATTTCGGTATGCCGCAGGTTTTACTCCGCTTCATGGCTATCCGTAAAGAAGGCGAACTCAAATCCAGCCGCCGTATTGCTACAATTTGGTGTGCAATCTCCCTCTTTATCGCTGTTTTCATCGGTCTGATGGGCAGAGCATTATACCCTACCGCTCACCTTACATCTTCGGGTGCAGAAAACATCTTTATTACGTTATCGCAAGGCTTGCTCCCCGCGTTTATTGCCGGTATCGTTATGGCGGGAATTCTCGCCGCTACAATGAGTTCTTCCGACTCATATATGCTTATCGCGGCTTCCGCATTCTCAAAAAATATCTACGAACGTGTAATTAATAAGAAGGCTTCCGACAAAAACGTAATGTGGATTTCGCGTATTACTATCGCCGTAATCTGTATTGCCGCCGTTATTATCGCGTGGGACGAAAACAGTGTAATCTTTAAATTAGTTTCATTCGCATGGGCTGGTTTCGGCGCAACATTCGGACCGGCAATGCTATTCTCACTCTTCAAAAAGCAAACAACCCGCATAGGCGTTTTAGCCGGTATGATTTCAGGCGGTGCAATGGTATTCATTTGGAATTTGGCTATTAGACCCCTCGGCGGAATGTTAGATATCTATGAATTATTCCCGGCGTTTATCCTCTCATGTATCGTTATCGCCGTTGTTTCTATGATTACCGAAAAGCCCTCCGCTGAAATTCAGGCTGAATTTGATGAAGTTAAGACAGTAGCAATGGAATGATTTTAGTTTCAAATTTAAAAGCGCAGATTAATGATTCTGCGCTTTTTTGTTATTCAGTTTTTGTTTTGTAAGCGGTGAATGTCTTATGAATGTCCGTTTGAATGTCATATGAATGTCAATATGAATGACGTGAATGTCCGTTTGAATGTCTTGCAGGGGGTGAGGGGCGAGGGGGCGGCTATTCGGGGTGGCAGGCGTGACGCCGCCCCCTCGCCCCCACACCCCCCCCCCCCCCCCCCCCCCAACCCCCCCGGGGCCCGACAAAACAAAATAGGGGGGGCCCATTTTTGGCCCCGACAC
>JAISHV010000014.1 GCA_031262495.1 Ruminococcus sp. | reverse complement strand
TGTTACTCACCCGTCCGCCACTAAACTAAGTCCCGAAGGGCTTAGTTCCGTTCGACTTGCATGTGTTAAGCGTGCCGCCGGCGTTCATCCTGAGCCAGGATCAAACTCTTTAGTAAGTTTATTCTCAAAAGCTTTCGCTTTTAAAATCAATCCTGAATCGGTTTTATCCGACTTGTTTGAATTTTTTATACTTCCCTCAAACCGGGGAAGTTGAAATTTGAAGTTTCAGCTTCTTCAGCACTTCGTGCCTACGTTTCCGCCTAAACCCAAATGAATTTCAAGGGTTTTGCTTTTTTGGTTTCGTGTATTGTTCAATTTTCAAGATTCGTTTGTAATGGGTTTACATTACGACACCCAACTTTGAGTTTACCACGTCTTTTCAGCCTGTTTTCAACGATTTTTCGACATTTTTACGGTCGTTTTACGGCGAAATTTAACTGCTCTCGCGTTGAGTGCCTTGCTATCATAACATATTTTCACGCCGCTGTCAAGCTTTTTTTAAAAATTTTATTGTAAATATTTTGTGAACAAAGTCAGTAAATTATGCAAAATTCAGATACGAAAAAAATTTAAAATGTACTTGAAATTACCTTTAGGATATGTTATAATAGATATAGGATTTATTTAAATTTCTTGAAACGTTAACGGGGGATTATGTCACATAAACCGAAAACGATTTTCGGAACAACCGAAAAATCGAATTTTATACTTAACATGAAAAAGGACACCGTTGCCCGCTTGGTATGCTTAGTTCTTTGTGCTGTGCCGCTTTTGCCGCTGATTTTTGAAGCTGTAACCACTGTCGGCAAGTCTTATTATTTTTTCCTGTCCGTGGGGCTTTATATCGTCGGCTTTGCCTCAATCCTTTTTTATTTGATATCACTTCTGCGCGCCGATGTCCGCTTAAAACAGAATAATGCTTTCCCTGTTGCCGTTTTCTTGGTGATCTGGGCTTTTGCTTCTTATTATGTAAATTTTTTAAATCCTTATGAGGGCTTAGAGAGTGCTGCACGCCCGATGGGCTTGTTTACGCCTCTCTTAGGGGAATTCGGACGGTATGAAGGGTTCCTTTCGATACTCGCTTATTTGGGGATATTCTTTCTTGCCTCTGTAGTTACCTCTGAAAAAACTATCAATAAAATATTCGACTGCATTCTTATCGCGGGCGGCGTAAATGCTGTGTTCGCTCTGCTCCAGCATATCCCCGCACTTAATTTTCCGAATACCTATAAGGATTTGCCGACATATGCTTATAAAAATGTGTTTATATCAAGCGGTCTCACGGACAGCCCGATTTTCTTCGGCGGACTTTTAACCCTTGTCGGCGGTGTCGCGCTCGGCGGCTGTGTTTTCGGCAATTTTTCGGCTCGGAGACAGTTACTCTACGGCTTAGCAGGGCTCTTGTTCTTTACCGTCGGTCTGTTCACTTCATCAATAACACCTCTTATCGGTTTCGGCGCAATTTTAGTCATACTCTTTGTAATTTCGCTTATAATTTCAATAAAAGGCAATAAAACCCCGCTGAAAATTTGGGGGATTTTAACTATCCTCATTCTTGTGATTTTCGGCATTGTACTCTTAGCGCAGGGACTGTGGATACGCGATGTTTATATTGCGCGATATGACGGATATTATTTAAAAATGATCGTCGGAGCTAACAGTTCAGCTGATATGCGCTCGCTTTATGAAGCCGCTTGGGGCGATTCAATTGAACTTATAAAAGAATACCCCTTCTTCGGCGTGGGTCCTGACAGTTTCGCCGCTGTCCAAAATATGAAAACTCTTACATTTGACAAATCCTATAACGATTTCCTGTTTATCGCCGTAACACGCGGTCTGCCCTCGCTTATTGCTTATATTGTTCTCCTTGTGATTTCATTTATAAAAAATATAAAATCAATGAATTCAAACATTAATAAACCTCAATTTGTAATTTTCGCTGTAATTTTCACCGCTGCTTTAGCTTATATTATTCAATCTTTCTTTAACGCCTCGGCGGTGACGGTTGCGCCGATATTCTGGCTGATTCTGGGGTTGTCATTTTGTAAACTTAAACGTGAATGAAATACATTTATAAAGTTACAAATGCATTTCTGCGCGGTGAGCATCTTACGACAACTTAAAACCTCCATCAGCGATACGCAGCGTTTCTGCACAGCGCGGTTGCCGTGCAATAAGCCGCATAAAAATTAGAGGAAAATTTTATGGAATCCATTAAAATCTTAGTAACTGATGACTCTGAAATCAATCTCGAAATTCAATCATCCCTCATTTCAAACCGTTTCGGCTTTACCTGTGATACCGCCCTTTCCGGAGCTGATGCCATTTCTTTGTGCAAAGCAAAAAAATATGACATTATCTTCACCGATTACCTGATGCCCAAAATGGACGGACTTCAAACGGCTGTCGAAATCCGCAAAATCAAACTTAACGAAAATACCCCCATTATTGCTTTAACAGGCAATGATGATGATGAAACACGTGCGTTGTTTGAAGAAGCCGGTATGAACGGCTTTTTAACCAAACCCGTTGACGAAAGTTCGCTTTTTGAGGTCTTTAATAAATATTTGGAAAACGTTACAATGAGTGACCTGCGTAAAGAAGAGGCATACGCCGATGCATTTGTTCAGCAGGTTTTGGCTGTGCCCGGCATTGATGTTGAAAGCGGACTTAAAAATGTCGCAGGCGACCGTACGGCATTTCAAAAATCCCTTAGGCTCTTAAACGACCGCGTAATTTCCATTCGGGTTGAACTCAAAGAAGCACTCATTTATAATGATGTTGCAACACTCAAAAACGATTTCCACAAAATGAAAGGCACATTCGCATATATAGGTTTCAAAGAAGCAGCCGATCAGTCTGCCGCTTTGGAAAAATCTATTTCCGCAGGCGATTTAACGTATGTTAAAGAGAATCTCGGCAGTTATATTGACGTTTTAGATAAGATTAAAAACTCGCTTGAAGTTCTGTTCCCGCCTCGTGAGATTGAAGATGATACGGCGATTTCTTTTGATGATAACACGAATGATGCCGATATCGCCGAAATCACCACCCGTTTGCGTGAACTCACAGAGGATTTTGACTTTAACGGAATTAAGAAATACTTAGAAAAAATCAAGCAAAAAGAACAATCAAAAGCTGTAACCCGATTGCTCGATAAGGTTCAATCAAAACTTGATCTTTTTGATTATGATGCAGTACTGAAGATTTTAACCGATAACTAAATTAAGGATTTTCATACACGATTTGATTAATTATGGAAAACATACAAGATTATAACCGATAACTAAATTAAAGGATTTTCATACACGTTTTGATTAATTATAGCGAGTAATCAAGATTTTAACTAACTAATAAAATAAGGATTTTCATACACGATTCGATTAATTATGGCAAACATACAAGATTATAGCCAATAACTAAATTAAAGGAATTAACAATGTCTTCATCCGAAATCCGCGATATTTCTCTTTGGGAAAGCGGCGAAACAAAAATAAGCTGGGTTAAATCCAATATGCCGCTTCTGCGCTCGATTGAAGAGGATTTTGCCCAAACAAAACCTTTTTCAGGGCTTCGCGTTGCGCTGTCGGTTCATCTTGAAGCCAAAACCGCCTATCTTTGTAAAGTTTTTGCGGCAGGCGGTGCCGAAATGTATATCACAGGCAGCAATCCCCTGTCAACACAGGATGATGTCGCCGCCGCTCTGGTTCATGCGGGGCTGAATGTTTATGCATGGTATAATGCCTCTGATGAAGACTATGAAAGACATACTTCTAAGGTAATAGAGGCGCGCCCGAATATTATTATTGATGACGGCGGCGACCTTGTGAGCCTTATCCACACTAAATACGCCGAGTTTTTGCCCGATGTTATCGGCGGCTGTGAAGAGACTACGACCGGGATAATTCGTCTGCGCGCAATGGATAAAAATAATGCGCTGAAATTCCCGATGATGCTTGTGAATAACGCCGACTGCAAGCATTTATTTGACAATCGTTACGGCACGGGGCAATCCGTTTGGGACGGCATTAATCGTACCACAAACCTTATTGTCGCGGGGAAATATGCGGTAGTCGCAGGTTACGGCTGGTGCGGCAAGGGTGTCGCTATGAGAGCTAAAGGGCTTGGGGCTAAGGTTATTGTAACTGAAATTGACCCGATAAAAGCACTTGAAGCGCATATGGACGGCTTTGAGGTTATGCCGATGAGTGAAGCCGCAAAAATCGGAGACTTTTTTGTTACGGTTACAGGCTGCTCAGATGTTATTACGGCAGAGCATTTCAGTTTAATGAAAAACGGCGCAATCTGCTCAAATGCCGGGCATTTTGACGTTGAAGTTGCCGTTGCGGCACTCCGAAAGATGGCAGTCAAAACCTTTACTGCGCGTAATAATATTATGGGTTATACTTTAAGTAACGGCAATACTATTTACGTTATAGCAGAGGGGCGGCTTGTGAATTTAGCGGCAGGCGACGGACATCCGGCTGAAATAATGGATATGTCCTTTGCGATTCAGGCGTTATCGGCGCGATATCTTAAAGAGAACAGCAAAAAACTTTCGGGCAATATTATTGATGTCCCCCGCGAAATCGACGAAGAAGTCGCCAAAAGGCTGCTTGGGTTTAAAGGAATCGGGATTGATAAGCTTACGGATGAGCAAATAGAGTACTTAGCATTGTAATTAATTTTTTAAAAAATGAGGTTTATATTATGGGAATGACTGATAGACAATTAGCTGCATATTTACGTTCTTTAATACAACAATTTCAAAAAGCCGAAGAAATCACCGAGGGCAAAGATCGCGAAGCATTAAAAAAAGAAATTGATGAAATCATTGAATCTATGAAAGAATATTTAGAAATATAAATTTTTGGTGTTAAAATGATATTTTTATCCTCAGACCATGCAGGTTTCCCTTTAAAAGTTGAAATAATAAAATACCTGTCCGAAAAAAACATCCCCTATGAAGAATTCGGTTGTCTTGATGGTGAGCGAACGGACTATCCGAATGCCGCAACGGCGGCGTGTACAGCCCTCTTAAAAACGCCGGGCGAACATTTCGCCGTTTTGCTTTGCGGGACCGGAATCGGGATTTCGATGGCGGCGAATAAAATAAAAGGTATCAGAGCAGCACTCGTTCACGACAGTTATACCGCCGCTATGTCACGCCGTCACAATGATGCAAATGTGTTGTGTATGGGTGCACGTGTGATAGGCGGAGGCGTTGCGCTCGAAGCCCTTGAAATCTTTTTGAATGAAAAATTTGAGGGCGGCAGACACGCAGACCGCGTTCAAATGATTGCAAAAATCGAAAAATAAACAGAGAAAGTGAAATAAAAATGATTAACGTAAAGCTCATTGAACATCCCCTTGTTCAGCATAAAATCTCACTCCTGCGCGACGTAAACACGGGTGCTAAAGAATTCAGAGAATTGGCTTCTGAGACGGCTATGCTTATGTGTTATGAAGCTACAAGGGATTTACCCTTAAAAACCGTTGAAGTTGAAACACCTATCGGTTCGGCGAAATCAAAGGTAATAAGCGGACGGAAGATTGCGTTCGTGCCTATTTTGCGTGCAGGACTGGGTATGCTTGACGGTGCTTTAGCACTTGTTCCGGCGGCGAAAGTGGGGCATATCGGGTTATACCGCGATGCTGAAACTAAAAATGTTGTGGATTATTATTGCAAACTCCCGTTTGACGTGGCGGAGCGCGAGGTTATTGTGCTTGATATTATGCTTGCTACAGGCGGTTCGGCTTGCAGAGCCATTGATCTCGTGAAAAAAGCGGGCGTGAAAATGATTAAATATATGTGCATTATCGCTGTTCCCGAGGGAATTTCTGCCATTAATGAGACTCACCCCGATGTGCCGGTATATTGTGCCGCAATTGATGAAAAACTCAACTCCGAAGCATTCATAGTCCCCGGGCTCGGCGACGCAGGCGACAGAATGTTCGGAACCAAATAGATGTTAGAGGTAAGAAGTTAGATGTTAGATTATGAATACCTCGATTTTAGCTATAATCCGTGCGGTCTAATTCTTACATCTAACTTCTAACCTCTGTGTTGTTATTCTATTTAATAGAAAACTATCATACACTTAAAATGTATAGATTTTAAAGACACTATATCTATTTTGGAGAAAATATGTGCGGAATTGTCGGATTTACGGGGAATAGACCCTGTCCAAATATTTTAGTTGACTCGCTTAAAAAGCTTGAATACCGCGGTTATGATTCGGCGGGTATTGCCTTTTTTGATAAGGGGCATATACGTACGGTTAAAACCAAAGGTAAAATTTCAGAGGGTTTAGTACCGCTCCTTAAATCGCAAAATCTGCTTTCAGACACTGAAAATGCCCCTGTCTGCGGGATAGGGCATACCCGCTGGGCTACGCACGGCGAGCCGTCCGACATTAATTCTCACCCGATAGGCAACGGCAGAGTTTGCGCTGTCCACAACGGTATTATCGAAAATTACCGCGAAATAAAAGAATTTCTCATAAATTCAGGTTACACTTTCGAGTCGCAAACCGATACAGAAACGGTTGTCAAACTACTTGACTTTCACTATAAAGGCGACCCCTTAGAAGCTATAACCAAGACCATTTCCGAAATTGAGGGTGCTTACGCTTTGGGGATTTTATTCAAAGATTTCCCCGATACTATTTTTGCCGTAAAAAAAGAAAGCCCTCTTATCATCGGCAAAGGCGACGGCGAAAACTTTATAGCCTCTGATGTCACAGCTATAATGGAATATACCAAAGACTATTATATTGCCGAACACAACGAAATAGCTGTCGTTACCCCTCAAAACATAAAATTTATCGACATTTACGGGAGAGATATTCAAAAAGAACTCAAAACCGTTGACTGGGATGTTTCTGCTGCCCAAAAAGGCGGTTATGCGCATTTTATGCTCAAAGAAATATTCGATCAGCCTGCCGCTCTGAAAAATGCTATGAATCCGAGTATTAAAAACGGTATCCCCGATTTTTCGGAAATAGGATTGACATTTGAGAAGATGTCAAATTATAAAAACTTATTTATAATCGGCTGCGGTTCTGCTATGCATTCGGGTGTTGTGGGGAAATATCTCATTGAGTCATTAGCGCGTGTTTCGGTTACCGTTGATATCGCTTCCGAATGGCGTTATCGGGACCCGCTTATTACAAATGAAGATTTATGTATTGTAATTTCACAGTCGGGTGAAACCGCCGATACCCTTGCGGCACTCAAACTCGCCAAAGAGCGCGGTGCTGATACCCTTGCCGTTGTGAACGTAGTCGGTTCTACTATAGCGCGCACTGCCGATATGGTTTTATATTCAAACGCCGGACCTGAAATTTCCGTTTGTTCGACAAAAGGCTATGCCGTTCAGGTTTGCGCTATGTATATGTTAGCATTTTTTATAGCCCTCGTTCGCGGTCAGATTACGAAAGAATATTGCGAAAAGCTTACGTCAGAGCTTACGTCTATCCCCGCGCAAATCGGTGAAATTTTAAAGAGTTTAGAAGATTTTCAGTTTGCAGCTTCAAATATAATGAACGCCGAAAGTCTTCTCTATATCGGGCGCGGGTTGGATTACGCGCTTTCTATGGAGGGTTCGCTCAAACTCAAGGAGATTTCCTATATTCATTCCGAGAGTTACGCCGCCGGCGAACTCAAACACGGTACAATCTCACTTATTACTGCCGATACGCCTGTTATAGCCGTTGCTACGCAATCATATCTCCTTGAAAAAACCGTCTCTAATATCAAAGAGGTAAAAGCCCGCGGCGCGAAGGTTATTATAATCGCGCAAAGCGGGGTTGATATAGATGAGTCGGCGTATGATGTACGGATTGACGTACCGGCAAAAGATGATATAATGATGCCGCTTCTGACGAATATTCCGCTTCAGCTTATAGCATACTATACAGCGGTTCTGCGCGGCAATGATGTTGATATGCCGCGAAATTTAGCTAAGTCGGTTACGGTAGAGTAATTATCAGAATTAAAAAATTGTAAAGATTAAAAAAAATGCCGCTTATATCAATAATCGTCCCATGTTTCAACGAAGAGGAAGTCTTAAACATTTTTCGCGATGAGATTTTGCTTGTCACAAATGAAATGGCAAAACAACCTGATGTTTCTTTTGAATTTCTGTTTATTGATGACGGTTCAAAAGACCGTACTTTAAAGGTTTTGCGTGATTTCAACAAGCTTGACGGGCGTTTTCGTTATATCTCATTTTCGCGTAATTTCGGCAAAGAATCGGCGATGTATGCGGGACTCAAAAACGCAAAAGGCGACTACTGCGTAATTTTAGATGCCGACCTACAGCACCCGCCGGAGCTTATTCCTAAGATGTATGAGCTTGTATCGGGCGGTGAATATGACTGCGCGGCGACGCGGCGTATTTCACGAAAAGGCGAACCGCGCCTGCTGTCGTTTTTCTCAAAGAGTTTTTACAAAATCATAAATAAAATCTCACAGACAGAAATTATTGACGGCGCACAGGATTTCAGATTTATGAACCGTCAGATGGTTGATGCTATCCTCTCAATGAGTGAATATTCCCGCTTTTCAAAGGGGATTTTCTCGTGGGTGGGGTTTGATACAAAATATATCGAAGTTGAAAACCGTCCCCGAAAAGCGGGTAAATCGACATGGAATTTTTGGAAACTTTTCAGTTACTCAATAGACGGTATAGCAGGATTTTCGACTGCACCGCTTAAATTCGCAAGCTTTTTGGGGATTTTAACCTGTATCGGGGCACTTATAGCCGTTTTAGTAATGGTAATAAAATTCTTTGTGACAGGCGAAACCTCGGGCGGGTATTATACCTTGCTTTGCGTAACCTTGGGTATCGGCGGATTACAGCTTCTTTGCACCGGAATTTTAGGCGAATACCTCGCCAAAACCTACCTTGAAACAAAAAAAAGACCTATCTATTTAGTTAAGGAAACGGATCATGAAACAAAGGTTTAATATTACGGGAATGGGCTGTGCCGCGTGTGTCAGCCGCATTGAAACCGAAGTCGGGAAACTCCCGGGCGTAGCAGAAGTTTCAGTAAACCTCTTAAAAAATAACATGACCCTTGAGTATGACGAACACGTATTGACACTGGGGCAAATCACCGACTGCGTAGCTTCCGCCGGTTATGGTGCAACCCCCGATTTAACCGACAGAGACGAAAAAAAAAAATTAACTAAACGCTCACCGCTGCCCGATGAATCGGCAATGTTAAAGCGAAGGTTTTTTCTTTCGCTGATATTCACATTGCCGCTTTTTATTATACATATGTTTGATTTTCTGCCGTTTTTTTCAGGAAGCGGCGGTGCGGGTGCGAAGTCGCTGACAATGCTGCTGCTCTGTATGCCCGTGTTATTTTTAAACCGCGAAATGCTCAAAAACGGGTTTGTTGCTTTATTCAAATTTCACCCGAATATGTTTTCGCTTATTGCCGTGGGGAGCGGCGTGTCATTTCTCTATGGCGTATACATAATGTATCGCATGATGTACTATTATACATCAAATCAAAGCGAAGCGGCGTTTCACCTGACTCACGAAATATATTTCGAGTCGGCGGCGATGATTCTGACGTTAATTACATTGGGAAAATTCTTAGAAGCCCGCGCTAAAAGGAAAACAAGTTCCGCTGTGAATGCTCTGCTTGACCTTACACCTCAAACGGCAACGGTCGAAATCGGCGGCGTTGAAAGCGTTATACCGATTGAAGAAATCAGCCGCGACGACATAGTTATAATAAGGGCGGGCGAAACAATCCCGGCGGACGGTATTATAAAAGAGGGCAGCGGCAGTATCGACGAATCAATGCTCACAGGCGAATCGCTCCCGGTAGATAAAGCCGTCGAAAGCCGTGTCACAGGCGGAACGCTCTTACAGTCGGGTTTTATAAAAGTAACCGTCACCGCCGCCGGCAACGATTCCGCTTTAGCGCACATAATCGCTTTGGTTGATGATGCGGCATCTTCAAAAGCTCCTGTTCAGCATTTAGCCGATAAAATCAGCGGTGTGTTTGTGCCTGTGATAATCGGTTTGGCAATTGTTACACTCGGGGTATGGCTCATACTCGGTGAGGGGTTTTCATTTGCGTTGGCGCGGGCGGTGTCGGTACTTGTAATATCTTGTCCCTGTGCACTCGGACTGGCTACTCCGGCGGCAATAAGTGCCGGAACGGGTGCCGGCGCGAAAATGGGGATTTTATCTAAATCCGCCGAAGCTTTAGAGACAATGTACCGCACGGATACGGTTGTATTCGATAAAACAGGGACTATAACAGAGGGGAAACCGCGTGTTGCGGCGGTATTTAACGGTGTCGGGCGTGAAATCGCGGGGGATGAGGCGAGTTACATACTTACACCGGCGGTGTCGATTGAACTTCAAAGCGGTCATCCTTTGGCGAAAGCTGTTATTGACAAATGCACAGAGGACGGGATTTTGCCCGAAAAGGTACGCAATTACCGCTATATAGACGGACGAGGGGTTGCCGGTGAAATCGGCGACGATATGTATATGGGCGGCAACCGCATACTTATGCGCGAGGCGGGGATTGATGTTTCGGACTGTCACGACAGGGAAAACAGTATCGCCGAAAACGGACAAATCCCGATTTATTTTTCCAAAAATAAGAATTTACTCGGTATTTTGGCAATGTCAGATACAATTAGACCGAGCACAATTGAAACAGTGAAAATTTTACAAAAATCAAATATTGATGTAGTAATGCTCACAGGCGACAATGAGCGCACAGCAAAAGCGATAGCTAAGTCTGCCGGGATTGAGAGTGTAGTTTCGGGGGTTTTGCCTGACGGCAAAGACGGCGAAATTATGAAACTCCGTGAGGCGGGCAAAACGGTAATGATGGTAGGCGACGGCATAAACGATGCCCCCGCACTCACCCGCGCCGACATAGGGGTTGCCGTAGGAAACGGCACTGACGTAGCTATCGCCGCCGCCGACATAATCATAATGCGCAATGACTTAACAGACATCCCGAAAGCCCTTGGTTTGAGCCGAAAAGTAATGCGGATAATCAAACAAAACCTATTCTGGGCATTCATCTATAACATGATAGGCATACCGATTGCAGCAGGAATCCTATACCCGCTCGGAATCCTCCTAAACCCCATGTTCGCAGCAGCGGCGATGAGTATTTCAAGTGTGACGGTAGTACTAAACGCGTTGCGATTACAGAAGACAGCGGCGAGAGGACAGAGGACAGAACGGCATAACAACTTAAATTAAGCTGATAAAAAATTCTTATTACAACTTTAAGGTGAAAATGAAATTTTTGTATACACCTTGCAAAAGGTATTCAGTCGCTCTGTCTTCTGTCTTCTCGCCTCTGTCTTCTGTGTGGGGAGGTTTTTGATTATGTCAAATGCTCAAAAATTATCACTTTACTATGCCGTGACAGCATTAGATGATTTTGAATTCAACATTGTCTATAAAATGGTTAGAGGATTAAACCCGGATGTCCCGGAAGTTGAGGAGCTTTCGCCCGAAGAGGCAGCCCTTTATGCCGAGGACGTAAAGGATATGGAGCGCGGAGAATATATTACATTTGATGAGTATTTTAAAAAAAGGCAAAACAGAAGTCAGAACACAGAGGACAGAAGCGAGAAGACAGAAGACAGAGCGACATAACAACTTAAATTAAGCTGATATAAAAAATCTCATTACAAGCCTTACGGTGGTAATGAGATATTTTTTCTTGTATGTTGCTTAAAGATAATACCCTAAATGGGTGGAGTAAGACTAAACAGACAGGCACCATGCCGCCACAGGGGGAGAGGGAGTTGGGGGTGTCGGGGGATAGAGGGAGAGGGGCGTAGCGTTGCTACACGGCACAGCCTGCCACGATAAATAGCCGCCCCCTCTCCCTCTGTCCCCTGACAAGTTCATGCAAACGTGACATTCACGACATTCATATAACATTCATTCTGACATTCATATGCAGCAACGCTGCGGGACATCTCAAACGCGACATTCACAGACATTCATACGAACAATCATCATAACATTTTCCCTGTTTACAATACGGACACGATACGCATCTCCCGCATTTTTTCTGTTTCATCAAGAATTTCACAGCGAAAAATATCGCCGCCGCAATTACTAAAATTATTAAAATATCTATAAACATAACTTACACCTAAAAAATTGCCGCCGCCGCCGACCATATCTGAAATACCGCTAATGATACAATATACGCGAAACCCGTTTGATATAATAAGGTTATCATTGTCCATTTTGCAGAGCCCATTTCTCGGTTTACTGCCGCAATCGCCGCAAAACACGGTGCACAAAGCAAATTAAACAACAAAAAGCTATAAGCCGCCGCCGGTGCATATACATGAGCCGCCGAAAAAAGCACGTTAACATGAGTGCCTAAGCCGCTTTCAGATGTACCGAATAAAACCGCTAAAGTGCTGACTACATTCTCTTTGGCTACAAGCCCTGTGAGTGACGAAACAGCGAATTGCCATTGACCGAAACCTAAGGGTATAAAAATCGGGGCAAAAATTTTACCGAAATCGGCAAGGAACGAAAAATCTGCATCAACCATACCGAAACGCCCGTTCTCTACACCGAAACTTGATAAAAACCATACCGCCGCACTGGCAAGGAAAATTATAGTACCGGCTTTAATTATAAAAGCCCTGAGCTGAATCCATACGTGATTTAAAATATTTGCGGCGCGAGGCACATGGTAAGCCGGGAGTTCCATAATAAAAGGCATATCCTTTGTCTTCAAAGCCTTTGTGGATTTCAAAATCAATCCCGAAACAATAATGGATAAAATCCCCGCTAAATATGCCGAAAATGCGATCCACGCGGAATTTCCGAAAACTGCACCCGCTATCAGTGCTATTATGGGGAGTTTCGCCGAACAGGGAATAAATGTCGTCGTCATTATAGTGATGCGGCGTTGTTTTTCGTCTTCTATGGGCTTTGATGCCATAATGCCGGGCACGCCGCACCCTGTCGATACCAAAAACGGAATGAACGATTTCCCCGAAAGCCCGAATTTACGAAACAGCCTATCAAGAATAAACGCAATCCTTGACATATAGCCGCAATCCTCCAAAAGGCTCAAAAGTAAAAACAACACAGCCATCTGCGGCAAAAACCCGAGTATAGCCCCCACGCCCCCGATGATCCCGTCAACGATAAGCGATACAAGCCACGCAGAAGCCCCTGCCGATTCAAGCCCGTTTGTAACCGCCGGCGGAATAATTTCCGTGAAAAGTGTGTCATTAACCCAGTTTGTCGCTATTGTACCGATTGTTGTTACTGAAATATAGTAGACCAAAAACATAATTACCGCGAAAATCGGCAAGGCGAGGAAGCGGTTGGTTACCACATTGTCGATAACATCTGTCGCGGATTTTTTTCCGCCTTTTTCATAACATGATGTTAAAATCGCCGAAACTCTGTCATAACGCTGACTTGATATAATGGATTCCGAGTCGTCATTTAAAAGGATTTCGGTTTCTTTTACGATTGACTCTATTTTGGCGCGTTCGGTTTCATTTAATCCTAATTTGTCAGCGGTGAGACTGTCTTTTTCAAACAAGGATAATGCATAAAAGCGAACAGGTTTGTCAGATGTTACATGATTTTTTATAATTTTGCTGATACGTGTGATGGCATCTTCAATCTCAGGGGAAAAATTTACAATTCTGTGTCCGGAAATACCGGGCGAAGCTTTCGCGGCGGCGGCGTTTTTTGCGGCATTTACGGCATCTGTCAAGCCTTTTCCGCGTAAGGCAGAGGCTTCAAAAACGGGTAAACCGAGTTCTGCCGACAAAATTTTCGGGTCAATTTTATCACCGCGCTTTTGTGAAATATCAATCATATTCAAAAGCGCGATAACGGGAATACCCGTGTCGGCAAGCTGTGTGGTGAGGTAGAGATTACGCTCGATATTTGATGAATCTATAACGTTAATAATTACATCGGGTTTTTCATCAGCCATTTCGCCGAGCAGGAAACTCCCGGCGACAACTTCTTCGGGGCTATATGGCGACAGTGCGTAAATCCCGGGTAAATCTGTGACTGTTACATTCTTATCTGAGCGGAGTTTCCCGCTCTTTTTTTCGACTGTTACGCCCGCCCAGTTCCCGACGTATTGGTTGCCGCCTGTCAGGGCATTGAAGACTGTGGTTTTACCGCTGTTCGGGTTCCCGGCGAGGGCTATGTTGATTTTTTTCACGTGAAAAATTCTTTCTAATAAAAATATTAATATTTCCTGCTGTATCAAAAAGTTAGCATATGCTAACCATCGTGCTTTTTTACAGGGTGTAACTTAGAAAAATCCACCCTGTAATATTATACTATAGATTTGTGAAATTATGTCATTTTGCGAAGACGGAAAACGCTCATTGTGTATAGCACTTCATTGCACTGCAATTAGTCCGGCATCAGCACGGCGCAGCGATAAGTCATAACCGCGTACCGAAATTTGGATAGGGTCGCCCAGAGGAGCAATTTTTTTAACCGTTACAGGTGTTCCGCGTGTAACGCCCATATCTAAAATATGACGTTTGAGTGCGCCTTCGCCTTTTATGTCCAAAACCTTAGCAGTCACACCGCATCTTAAATCATTGAGTGTTTTCATAAAAAACCGCCTAATTTAGTTTATATAATATATGTAAATTTAATCAAAATGTTTTTACAATTATAGCAAAACCTGCAACCAAGCCTATAGCCGCACCTATTTTAAAAAGTGTCGGTATACAATCAATCAAAGGTTTACCAAATAAAGTAAGTCTGCTTTTCTTCTGTTCCATAATTCACCTCATTTTAACAAAGTGATTAACGCTTTGTTAACATACGCTTACTCGAGTTATCATATGCTAACTTTTACTGTTATTATAATATCACCAAAAATACAGAATGTCAAGCTTTTTTTAAAAATTCATAAATTATTTACAAACACAACACAGAGGTCAGAAATCAGAGGTCAGATGTCAGAGCACAATTTCTGACCTCTGATTTCTGACGTCTTCCTATTGACTTTCGATTAAAAATAATGTATAATGTAGTTATTAAGTAAAGAAGGATAAAAAACTATGTCTGTTATGTGGTCGGGGCGTTTTCAGAAAGAACTTGACAGTAAGGTAAATGATTTTAACTCATCTCTTCCGTTTGATTGCAGAATGTGGGAAGAAGATATCGCGGGTTCAATAGCTCATGCGGAAATGCTTTCAAAACAGGGAATTATTTCAAGTGAAGACGGCGATAAAATTATCGCGGGCTTGAAGCAAATTAAAGCTGATATTGAAAACGGCTTGTTAAAATTTGATATGAACGCCGAAGATATCCATATGTTTATCGAGGGCGAACTTACCGCTCGAATCGGCGACGCGGGGAAGAGACTGCATACTGCACGTTCGCGGAATGATCAAGTTGCTTTGGATATCAGACTTTTTCTGGTAAAATGTGCAGATACACTGACTGAGCTTTTAAACAAGTTAAATAATACTTTAAGTATAAAAGCATCGGAAAATACAGAAACCGTAATGCCGGGCTACACGCATTTACAGCGCGCACAGCCTATAACTATGGCACACCATTTATCGGCGTATATTGAGATGATAAAGCGCGATATCGAACGTTTAGCGCAGTGCAGAGAACGCATGAATATTTCGCCGCTCGGCTCATGCGCGTTAGCGGGGACAACATATCCGATTGACCGCGAATATGTTGCTAAGCAGCTTCATATGAACGGTGTTACACAGAATAGTTTAGACGGTGTTTCGGACCGAGATTTTGTGATTGAGTTTATCGGTGTAATGTCTATAATTATGGTTCATCTGTCAAGATTTTCAGAAGAAATCATTTTATGGTGCAGTCATGAATTCAAATTTGTTGAACTTGATGATGCCTATGCTACGGGTTCATCAATAATGCCGCAAAAGAAAAACCCCGATATTACAGAACTCATAAGGGGCAAATCCGGGCGCGTTTTCGGCGACTTAATGACGATTCTGACGGTGATGAAAGGCTTGCCTCTGGCGTATAACAAGGATATGCAAGAGGATAAAGAAGCGGTTTTTGATGCTTATGATACAGTAAAAATATGCCTTGAAACCATTATCCCCATGATACGCACAATGAAAATTTTACCCGAAAATTGCCGTAAAGCCGCTGCGAAAGGTTTTATTAATGCCACCGACTGTGCGGATTTCCTCACAAAAAAGGGTGTACCTTTCAGAACGGCTTATAAAATCACAGGCGAAATAGTTGCTTTTTGTATCGAAAACGACTTAACTCTCGAAACTATGAGTATAGAACAATATAAAAATTACTCGGAGTATTTCGATAACAGGATTTTTGAGGCTGTGAATTTGGAAAATTGCGTAAAATCGAGAAATACAACCGGAGGTCCTTCGCCGGAGGAAGTAAAAAGACAATTAAATAAATAGTATAAAATCTAAATTTATTTTTGTGCGAACTGACAGCGCGGTCGCCGCACCGTCTCAGACGGGTTGTATAAAATCTATCTGAAAATTTGTGCAAATTGCCATATTGACAAAAGGGAAAAATTACTGTATAATGTGATTAAGATTTTTTGAAAACACAAGATATTGTGTTTGAATATATTTCGGCGGGGTTGTGTATTATATTACACGCTAAAGTGCGGGCAAAATAGACAACATTTACACAGCATTTATACAACATTTGTTGACGCCGACAAATTATAAGGAAAAACTATGATCACAAAACTAAAAAAGAGAGATAACAGAGTTGTACCTTTTAACGCCGATAAAATCACTCAGGCTATTTTTAAAGCTGCTCAGTCTGTCGGCGGATCTGACTACTCAGAGGCTTCTGCACTTGCGGAAATCGTATGTGAAGCCGCTGATAACGAATATGGCGGCGGGATTCCCACAGTAGAACAGATTCAGGATATTGTCGAAAAAGTTCTTATTGAGGAAGGTCACGCGAAAACTGCTAAATCCTACATACTCTACCGTGCAGAGCGTACACGTACCCGCGAAATGGATACTAAGCTTATGCATATTTATGAGGATTTGACGTTCAAACCCTCTGCACAATCAGACGTTAAGCGCGAAAATGCCAACATCAACGGCGACACTGCTATGGGTACTATGCTCAAATACGGCTCAGAGGGTGCTAAGCAGTTCTATGAGATGTATGTTTTAGACCCGCGCCACGCGAAAGCCCATGAGAGCGGCGATATTCATATCCACGACAGGGATTATTATGCTTTCACGACGACTTGTACGCAGATTGATTTGATTAAGCTTTTTAAAGACGGTTTTTCGACCGGGCATGGTTTTTTACGTGAGCCGAATGACATTTATTCGTATTCGGCTTTGGCTTGTATCGCTATTCAGTCAAACCAGAACGACCAGCACGGCGGTCAGTCTGTTCCGAATTTTGAATACGCTATGGCAGAGGGCGTTAAAAAAACTTACCGTAAAAAGTATACGTATAATTTAGCGCGCTATCTTGAGATGCTCGATATTTGCACAGACGGAACACCTGCTGCGAAGCAAATCACCGATGAGATTTTTGAAGAAAAGCGTATTTACCCCACTTTATCGGACGATAACGGTTATTCAGAAGCCGAATTCTCAAAACTCTTAAAACTCACAGACGAAAAAACTGCCGAAAAGATTCAAAAATATACATATATTAACACTGTAAAAGAAACTGACAGAACTACTTATCAAGCAATGGAAGCCCTTATCCACAACCTCAACACAATGAACAGCAGAGCCGGAGCACAAGTTCCTTTCTCGTCTATTAACTACGGGCTTGACACCACACCCGAAGGGCGTATGGTAATAAAGAATGTGCTTTTAGCGCAGGAATCGGGGCTTGGAAACGGCGAAACACCGATTTTCCCGATACATATTTTCAAAGTCAAAGAGGGTATAAACTACAACGAAAAAGACCCTAACTATGATTTATTCAAATTGGCGTGCCGCGTTTCAGCGAAACGTCTGTTCCCGAATTTCTCATTTATTGACGCGCCTTTTAATCTGAAATACTACAAACCCGGCGACTATAACTCGGAAGTCGCGTATATGGGTTGCCGCACCCGCGTTATCGGCAACAACCACGACCCCGAACGCGAAATAGTTACAGGCAGAGGCAATTTATCATTCAGCTCAATTAATCTCCCGCGGCTTGGAATTTTAGCCGACGGCTCAACGGAGAAATTCTTCGCGGGGCTTGAAGATATGATGGACCTTGTTATTGACCAGCTCAACCACCGTTTTAAACTTCAGTGTCAAAAAAAGGCATACAACTTCCCGTTTTTAATGGGACAGGGGGTGTGGATAGACAGCGAAAAACTCAAACCCGACGACAGCATTGAGGAACTCTTAAAACACGGAACGCTTTCCGTCGGTTTTATCGGGCTTGCCGAATGTCTGACGGCTCTCACAGGCAAACACCACGGCGAAGACGAAAGTGCCCGCGAACTCGGGTTCCGTATTATAAAACGTCTGCGCTCGCGTATGGACCTTGAATCACGCAGAACCGGACTGAATTATACATTGATTGCCACTCCGGCAGAAGGGTTATCGGGACGCTTTGTTGAACTTGACCGCAAAAAATTCGGTGTAATTGAAGGCGTTACGGATCGTGATTATTATACCAATTCATTCCATGTGCCGGTGTATTGTCCGATTTCAGCTTTTGAGAAGATTAAAATTGAAGCTCCATACCACGAGCTTACTAATGCCGGGCACATAAGTTATATTGAACTTGACGGCGACCCTTTACAGAATTTAGATGCGTTTGAAGCAGTTGTCCGCTGTATGAAAGAAAGCGGAATCGGTTACGGCGCAATCAATCACCCCGTTGACCGCGACCCTGTTTGCGGATATACCGGCATAATCGGCGACACCTGCCCGAAATGCGGGCGCAGTGAATCAGACGGAAACGCGAAATTCGAGCGTATTAGACGTATCACAGGTTATCTCGTTGATACATTAGACCGCTGGAACAACGCAAAACGTGCAGAAGAAGGCGACAGAGTCAAGCACTACATCGGTGAATAATTTTACAAATTTTAATAATAATTTGAAATTGAAAGGTATACTATGAAAAAGCGCATTTTATGTATTTTAGGGGTTGCACTGTCACTGACACTTTTGTTTACATCGTGCAACAAACCGGAAGAAACCACCACCACAGCGGCTACAACCACAACCGCCGCAACTACCAAAGCTACAACTACCGCCGCAACCACAGAAGACCCGGATGATGTCCTTGAAGTAATCCCCGAGGATGATATCGTTGATGTTGACGCAGACATAGATGTTGAAATCATTGATGAAGACGAAATCGTGATTATCGAACCCCCTGTCAAAGAAGAAATCGAACCGGAACTGTCTTCCGGTACAGCAGAATATTTGGCATTGATGGACTGGATGACAGACGGAGACTTCAGTTTTGACTTCACCGTAATATCCGAAGATTTGGCAGCTATGGGACTCGGTATGGCGGCAAGCGTTGCATATGAGGGCGAAAAAGCCGCAATGACAATGACTATGACAATGGAAGATATGGAAATTACCACAAAATCCATCGTAAAAGACGGCAAAACATATACCATTGACGATGCTTCACAAACAGTAATGATTACAGCGGGCGAAGACCTCTCAATGGACATCACCGTTGACGAAAACCTCCTTTATGTAGGCGACGGAACAGGCGAACTGGGCGGAAAAACCCTCTCATATAAGGACTTTGACCAAAACGGTACTCCTATAAGGGTTTATCTTGAAAATGATGAAGTATACGCTGTTGAAATTGAATCTGACGGTATAAAAGCAGCTCTCGTAATAGAAAACGTTCAAGAAAGTGTACCGGCAGGCACATTTGATATACCCGAAGGTTATGCGGAAATCGTTATGTAATGCAGCAACGCTGCGTTTCGCTGATGGGAGTCTTACTGAATATAACGATGCTCACCGCGCAGAAGATACAATCGCTATTTTAGAATAATAAAAAAATATGATTTTTAAACAAATTATAAATTACCCGCCGGAATGTTGTGAATCGGTTGAATTCGGTGCAAACGGTACGGCATATAAAATCGGTGACAACATTGATACCGATGTAATTATTCCGGCGCGCTTCTTGAATTTGACACGCCCCGAAGACCTTGCGCCCCACTGTATGGAAGACATTGACCGTCATTTTAACGGAAAAATCAACCCCGGTGATATTATCGCCGCCGGAAAAAATTTCGGCTGCGGTTCATCACGCGAACACGCACCTATAGCTATTAAAGCCGCCGGGATTGCCGCCGTTTGCGCTGTTTCGTTTGCGCGTATATTCTACCGCAACGCCATTAATACGGGGCTGCCCATTTTAGAATTCCCCGAAGCAAACACTATTGATGACGGCGATGAACTGCGGATTGATTTTCAAAAGGGCATTGTGCATAACATCACGCAAAGGGTAACATATCAGGCAAAACCGTATCCCCCCGATATAGAAAAAATCATCAAAGCGGGTGGGCTGTTAAATTCACTTAAATAAAAATTTTCAAAAAAATTCTCTGCAATGGGTTATTTCGCGTTGCAGAGGATTTACTGTATTCTAATATATAGGTAACAACTATGAGTAAAATTTGTGTAATAAAAGGCGACGGGATAGGTCCCGAAGTTGTCGATTCGGCGATAGAAATTTTAAACAAAGCGGCTGAGAAGTTTAATTTCAAACTTGACTATAATTATACACTAATGGGCGGTATCGCCATTGATGAAACCGGTGTACCGCTGCCCAAAGAGACTGTAAACGCCGCAAAAGCCTCTGATGCAGTACTCCTCGGGGCTGTCGGCGGCGCAAAATGGGATAACCTGCCGGGTGACAAACGCCCGGAAGCAGGGCTTCTCGGTATTCGCAAGGCGCTCGGACTCTATGCGAATATCCGCCCGGCGAAACTGTTTACGCCGCTCATTAATGCTTGTCCGCTGCGGCGGCGAGTTATTAAAAACGGATTGGATTTAGTTATCGTACGTGAGCTGACGGGCGGTGCGTATTTCGGGAAAAAGCGTACAGTCACAAAAGACGGCGTAAAATCGGCATCCGATTTGATGATTTACTCTGATTTTGAGATTGGGAGAATTGTAGAAACGGCTTTTGAAATTGCCTCAAAACGCAAAAAAAGCGTTTGCAGTGTTGAAAAAGCAAACGTTTTAGAGTCATCTCGGCTGTGGCGCGAAATAGCACGCAAAGTTGCTGACAGGCACCCTGAAATTCAGTATTCGGAAATGCTTGTAGATAACTGTGCGATGCAGCTTGTCAGAAATCCGTCGCAATTTGATGTAATTGTAACAGAAAACCTTTTCGGGGATATTTTATCAGATGAAGCGGCAATGCTCACAGGCTCACTCGGTATGCTCCCCTCGGCTTCGCTGAATGAAACCTCATTCGGGTTGTATGAGCCGGTTCACGGTTCTGCACCCGACATAGCCGGAAAAAATATTGCAAACCCCTGTGCAACAATTCTGTCGGCGACGATGATGCTCCGCTATTCACTCGGGCTTAGTGAAGCCGCAGATGCGATTGAAGCGGCTGTTGAAGCTGTTTTAGCGGACGGTTATAGGACACGCGATATCGCGGAAGAGGGGTGTAGGGTTGTGGGGACTGATGAAATGACGGAATTAATTAAAGGAAAAATATAAATATATTAATACGCCCGATTTTCATTGAAAACCGGGCGTTCATTATTCTGATTTCTAACCTCTGATTTCTGACTTCTGTGTTGACTTCTGTGTTCCTGTCAGTTTTAATGCTTCTTTCGCGGCTTCTTGTTCTGCTGATTTTTTGGATCTGCCCTCGCCTGTGGCTAAGACATTTGAATTTAAGCGGATTTCAGCTTTAAAAATGCGGTTGTGGGGCGGTCCTTCTTCGCTCACTATGTGGTATGTTATCCGTTCCTCGCGGTTGCCTTGGATAATCTCCTGAAAAATGGTTTTATAGTCCGTTTTTATACAGCTGTTTGTCAGTACTGCCTTTTCGGGGTCTTTCGGTAAAAACGGCAAGAGATATTTTTTAGCCGTTTCAAAACCGGCATCTAAATAAATTGCAGCTAAAACCGCTTCAAAGGCATCTGCAATCATTGAGGGCTTACCCCGTCCGCCGCGGCGTTCCTCACCGATACCTAAAAGCATTGCCTCCGGCAGAGATATCTTTGCGGCGAAATCATTGAGAGAACTTTCACACACCAAAGCAGCACGAATTTTCGATAAATCGCCCTCTGTAATCCCTTTATAACGCTTAAAGAGTTCCTCTGAAACTATCAAAGACAACACCGAGTCGCCTAAAAATTCCAGCCGCTCATTTGAACGGGTGGATTTTTCATTGGCATAAGATGAATGAGAGAGTGCATTCTCCAAGAGTTTCTTATTTTTAAAGGTGTAGCCGATTTTTTCTTCAAATTCAGTTAAAGTTATCGGAGTCATGATTCCAACCCGGTTTTTATCTTCCCGATGATATCCCCTGTTACACAAAGGCGCGCTTGTCTTATGGCGTTAAAGAAAGCTCTTGCGTCTGATGAACCGTGTGCTTTTATCACGGGGCACGATGCACCCAGCATAACCGCTCCGCCTGTTTCGCGGTAATCCATTTTGGATTTAAACTCATTCACCTGTTTCATAATGAGCAGTGCGCCGAGTTTAGTTTTCAGGTTTGCGGTAAGCATTTTTTTAAGGGTTTTACCGAAATACGAACCCATGCCCTCATAGAGCTTGAGGGCGATATTGCCGGTATAACCGTCTGCGACGATAACGTCCTGCTCGCCTAAGGGCAATTCCCGCGCTTCGGTATTGCCGCTGAAATTCAAACGCGATGAATTCAGCAGTTTATACGCCTCAACTTCCAATTCCCTACCCTTAGTATCCTCTGAACCGATGTTCAAAAGCCCGATTTTCGGGTAATCTATCCCCATCACGCTGTTCATATATGCCGAACCCATTACCGCAAACTGCAAAAGCATCTCGGGGCGGCAATCCGTATTCGCGCCCGCATCAAGCAGCATAAAGCTGCCCTTGTCAGACGGCAAAAGCGGCGACAGCGCGACACGCTTAATCCCCTTAAGCCGTTTTGTGATAAACGTCGCGCCCACAACCAAAGCACCCGTGCTTCCGGCAGAGACAAACGCGTCACATTCGCCTGCCCAACAAGCTGAAAGCCCGACAGACATTGACGAGTCTTTATATTCTTTTAACAGTTTCGTCGGCTCTGCATGAATATCCATAACACCCGGTGCATGGCGAATTTCAAACAGCTTTGTATCAATGCCCATTAAATAACAAGCGGCTGTTATCTTCTCTTCATCACCGAAAAGCGAAATTTCAACATCGTTAAAAAACGCTTTCGCATCACGCGCCCCTTTTATAACCTCATTCGGCGCATTATCACCGCCGAATGTGTCAATACCTATTTTTATCATTTTTTTCGTGGGGGAAACTTTCTAAAGAAAGTTTCCCCCACACCCCCTTCAAAGACTTTTAGTTCGCGATGGAAGTTTTTTCAGAACATTAAGATGCTATCCGCGTAGAAGTGTTTAATTAAATTAAATTAAACAAATTAATAATTATTTATCTCTTTTTCTAATTCTTCTAACGAAATCTCCGCCAACTTAGAATATTTCAATGCCTTATCCTTAATCCGTTCATCAAGCGGCGGCAAAATCCCCATATTCGCGCCCATCGGCTGAAAATCTTTCACCGATTCATCGGTAATATATTTCGTCAATGCGCCTATCATTGTAGTTTCGGGTAAAATCAGCGGCGGTTTTTCTGAAAATTTCGCAGCGGCGTTAATACCGGCTATAATCCCCGAGGCGGCGGATTCCATATAACCCTCAAAACCTGTAATTTGACCGGCTAAAAAGATATTCGGCGCGGTTTTGAGGGAATTATTTTTATTAAGCAGTAGCGGCGAATTCACAAAAGAGTTGCGGTGCATTACTCCGTAGCGGATAAAATCTGCATTTAATAGACCCGGGATAAGCGAAAACACGCGCTTTTGTTCGGCAAATTTAAGGTTTGTCTGGAAGCCGACTATGTTATAAAAACGCCCCTCGTTGTTTTCTTTTCGCAGTTGAACCAAGGCATAAGGGCGTTTGCCGTTTTTATCGGTAAAGCCTACAGGTTTCATCGGACCAAAACGCGGGCTGTCATAACCGCGCTTTGCCAAAACTTCTATAGGCATACAGCCCTCATAGACTTTCAGCGGTTTGTCAATGTCATGAAGCAGTGCCGTTTCGGCATTAATCAAAGCATTATAGAAGATGTCATATTCTTCCTTAGAAAACGGGCAATTCAAGTAGTCATCATCGCCCTTGCCGTAACGCGCCCCGAAAAACGCCGTGTTTAAGTCGATACTTTCAGCCGAAACAATCGGCGCGGCGGCATCGTAAAACGACAATAAACCGCCTGTTTTTTCGGCGATTTTTTCGGCGAAAGTATCTGTTGTCAGCGGTCCTGTGGCGATAATGGTTATGCCGTCGGGGATTTCGGTGACTTCACCGGTAATTATTTCAATCAGCGGATGTGATTTTACCTTTGCGGTAACAGCTTCCGCGAATTTCACGCGGTCTACCGCCAACGCCCCGCCCGCGCCTACTGATGTAATTTCGGCACACTCAAGCGTTAATGAGCCGAGCATCCTCATTTCGGCTTTTAATAAGCCTGCCGCTGAATTTACTCTTGAGGCTTTAAATGAATTCGAGCAGACAGGCTCACAGAAATTACGGTCTTTGTGTGCAGGCGAGAATTTTAGGGGCTTCATCTCAAAGAGACGAACGGGAATACCGCGTGAAGCTACTGCCCACGCGGATTCGCACCCCGCAAAACCCGCGCCGATTATATTAACCGCGTTTTGCATCAAGTTTTGCCTTAACCTTTATCGGCAAACCAAACAGGTTAATAAATCCTTCTGAATCCTTTTGGTTATAAACTTCATCTTCGTCAAATGTTGCTACTTCTTCATCATAAAGGGTGTAAGGTGAAGTAATACCGGCGTTTATGATATTGCCTTTATAGAGTTTGAGTTTGACTTCCCCGGTCACAGTTTCCTGTGTTTTATCAACAAATGCAGAATATGCCTCGCGGAGCGGTGTAAACCACTGTCCGTTATACACAAGGTCGGCGTATTCTATTGCAATTTTTTGTTTTGCTCTTGCTGTCATTTTATCGAGGGTAATGGTTTCGAGCATTTCATGCGCCGCATACAAAATTGTGCCGCCCGGTGTTTCATATACACCGCGTGACTTCATACCCACAAGGCGGTTTTCAACTATATCGGCAAGCCCGATACCGTTTTTTCCGCCGATTTTGTTAAGCTTTTTAATGAGCGTAACGCCGTCAAGCGTTTCACCGTCAAGAGCAACAGGGATGCCCTTTTCAAACGTTAATGTAATATACTGCGCTTCATCGGGTGCCTGTTCAGGGGCAACGCCCATTTCAAGGAAGCCCTCTTTTGAATACTGCGGTTCATTCGCGGGGTCTTCAAGGTCTAAGCCCTCATGTGAGAGATGCCAGAGGTTTTTATCTTTTGAATAATTTGTTTCGCGGTTGATTTTAAGCGGTATGTTGTGCGCCTCAGCATAGTCAATTTCTTCATCGCGGGATTTGATATCCCAGATACGCCACGGTGCAATAATCTTCATTTCGGGCGCGAAAGCCTTAATCGTCAGTTCAAAACGAACCTGATCATTGCCTTTCCCTGTACAGCCGTGACAAATCGCATCAGCACCCTCTTTGAGTGCGATTTCAACAATACGTTTTGCAATAATCGGGCGCGCAAAAGATGTTCCGAGGAGGTATTTCCCCTCATAAACCGCCTGTGCCTTGAGCGTGGGGAAAATAAATTCATTGACGAATTCCGATTGAAGATTCTCAATATAGAGTTTAGAAGCACCGGTTTTCAGTGCCTTTTCTTCAAGCCCGTCGAGCTCCGCTTCTTGTCCTACGTCGCCCGAAACAGCGATAACCTCACAGTTATCGTAGTTTTCTTTAAGCCAAGGTATAATAATTGAAGTATCAAGTCCGCCGCTGTAGGCGAGGACGACTTTTTTGATTGAATTGTTCATAGGGGTTCATCCTTTTATATTTTATATTTTGTGAATGTGCGTTTGAATGTCAATATGAATGTCTGTGAATGTCGCGTTTGAATGTCATTATGAATGTCGCTCTACGATGTCAGAATGAATGTCGTGAATGTCACGTTTGCATGGCTTTGTCAGGGGACAGGGAGAGAGGGGGCGGCTATTCGAGGTGGCAGGCGTGACGCCGCCCCCTCTCTCCCTATCCCCCGACACCCCCAACCCTCTCACCCCCTGTGGAGTTGCCAAGCTGCGCGATTTAGTCTTACTCACCCGTTTTATATATTCGCTTCAAGCGGCATACAAGATGAAATATCTGAATTTTAGGTTATTTCGAAAATTTCAAAATCTGACCTCTAACTTCTGACCTCTTACTTCTGTGTTTGCATTAAAATGCACAACACAGCTTTTTGTGCGTGTAGGCGGTTTTCGGCTTCTTCAAAGATTTCTGCTGCGTGTTTTTCAAAGGTTTCTGTTGTGATTTCTTCTTCTCTGTGCGCCGGGAGGCAGTGCATAACCATTGCGTCGGGTTTTGCCTGTTTCATCAGGGTTTCATTAACCTGATAGCCCTTAAAAGCTTCGCGCCGCATATCCGCTTCGTCTTCGTCGCCCATTGAAAACCACACGTCGGTGATTACCACATCGGCGTTTTTCGCAGCAACTTCGGGTTTATCGGTTAACGTAAATTTATCACCGTAACCCTCTGCGAATTTCAGAACCGTTTCATCGGGGCGGAAATTCTCAGGACACGCAAGCGACACTTCCATTCCGGCGGTCAGCCCGCCTACGGCAAGGGAATTCGCCATGTTATTACCGTCGCCGATAAAGCACATTTTAAGTCCGTCAAATTGCCCCTTTATCTCGCGGATAGTCATAAGGTCGGCTAAAACCTGACAAGGATGCGCCAAGTCCGTAAGTCCGTTAATCACAGGAATAGAGCCGTACGCAGCTAAATCGTCAACCTCTTTTTGCGCGAAAGTACGAATCATTATTCCGTCAAGATAGCGCGACAAAACCCGCGCCGTATCTTCTACAGGCTCACCTCTCCCGATTTGGAGGTCTCTCCCCGACAAAAACATTGCATGACCGCCCAGTTGAAACATACCCGCTTCAAACGAAACGCGTGTACGCGTTGATGCTTTTGAGAAAATCATACCGAGTGTTTTCCCCGCAAGTCGCGGGTGAGGAATTGAATGTTTAAGTTCATACTTGAGTTGGTCGGCTAAGTTTAATATTTCCGTGATATCATCACGGGTTAAATCCATCATTTTTAGTAAATGTTTCATGAATTCTGTCCTCCAATACATTTCTTCAAAATCTCTATCCCCGTCTTAATTTCATCGTCCGTAACAGTCAGCGGCGGCAAAAATCTCAACTTATCTTTCGCCGTCAGCACAAGCAAGCCGTTTTCGTGGCATTTTGCGGCAATTTCAGAAGCAGATAAGCTTTTAAATTTAATACCAATCATCAAACCTTTGCCCGATATAGATTCAACCTCGGGGATTTCCGATAAAAGTTTCCGGAACAGTTCACCCTTGCGCAAAACTTCTGCTTCAAAGCCGTCCGCACATACAGTATCCAAAACCGCGTTCCCTGCCGCACAGCAAATAGGGTTGCCGCCGAAGGTCGAACCGTGGTCGCTTTTGCCTAAAACGGATTTGCATTTTTCGCCCGCGAGACAAACACCCATCGGCAATCCCCCGGCTATCCCTTTAGCTAAAGTTGTGATATCGGGTTTCACGCCGTAATACTCTGCCGCAAGGAATTTTCCGGTTCGCATTACACCTGTCTGAACCTCATCTGCGATAATTAAAATGTCACGTTCTGCACAAATATCAAAAATCGCTTTAACGAAATTCTCATCAAGGTCTAAAACGCCGCCCTCGCCCTGAATAAACTCAATCATAATCGCGCAAACAGTATCGTCAAGGCTTTCTTCAAATTTCATCAAATTATTCGGCGGGGTATGTTTAAACCCCGGCGTAAACGGGAAAAAGTAGTTGTGGAACACGTCTTGCCCTGTCGCCGAAAGTGTAGTTAATGTGCGCCCGTGAAATGAATTTTCAAGGGTAATTATCGTATTTCGGTTTGCATCAGCACCATATTTATCGAAAGAATATTTACGCGCAATTTTAATAGCACATTCATTGGCTTCAGCGCCCGAATTCCCGAAAAACGCATTAACGAACCCTGTCTTCTGACAAAGTTTTTCGGCGAAATCGCCTTGAACTGCGGTGTAATAATAATTTGACGTATGCTGGAGTTTCTGTGCCTGTGAGCATACCGCGTTCACCCAATTTTCATTACAGAAACCGAGTGAATTTGTCCCAATACCCGATCCGAAATCAATGTATTGTATTTCGGTTTCATCAACAGCATTTTCATCCTTGCCGCTCTGTAAAGAAATTTGATAACGCCCGTAAGTAGGCATTACATATTTATTCATTTTTTCTATAGAATTCATAATTAACCTCTATTCTGTATTCTGTACTCTGTATTCTGACTTCTAACTTCTATATAAATGCCGTGCCCACGCCCTCGCTCGAAAGCAATTCAATAAGGATAGAATGGGGCACACGCCCGTCAATGATACAAGTACCTTTAACGCCCCGCCTGACAGCTTCTACACAGCAATCAATCTTCGGAATCATGCCGCCGCTTATAATCCCCTGCCGCTTCATAAAGGGTACTTCGGAAACTTGAACGGTATTTATGAGCGTTGACGGGTCGTCTTTATCGCGCAAAAGCCCCACTATATCGGTCATTAAAATGAGTTTTTCCGCACCGAGTTCAGCGGCAATACGCGAGGCGGCGGTATCTGCATTAATGTTATAGACAGTACCGTCTTCACCGCAGGCGACTGTCGCGATAACAGGTATATACCCCGCTCCTAAGGTATCCAAAATAGGCGCGGAATTTATTTTTACGATATCGCCGACAAGCCCTAAGTCAACGTCAGATTCGGTTTTTTTCGCGACAATCATCTGTCCGTCAATTCCGCACATACCAATAGCGTTGCCTTTATGGCGTGTCAGGTGAGCTACTAATTCTTTATTAACTTTACCCGCTAAAACCATTCGCACAATCTCAACGGTTTCTTCATCAGTATATCGGAGTCCGTTTATGAATTTAGATTCAAGCCCTACTCTCCCGAGCATTTCATTGATTTCAGGACCGCCGCCGTGGACAAGGACAATTTTTATTCCGATTAAAGAGAGCAGAACAATATCGCTCATCACAGCATTTTTAAGTGTTTCATCAGTCATGGCGTTTCCGCCGTATTTTACTACTACAGTTTTTTTATAAAACTTCTGTATGTAGGGGAGGGCTTCGCTTAATATCTGCGAACGCATGAGGTTATCTATATTATTTATGGGCATAAAAATCCTTTAATGAGAAATCATTTCGTAGGGGCGGGCGAGGGCGCCCGCCCCTACAGAATCAGTGTTAACTTCTATAATCCCCGTTTATCTTAACATAATCATAAGTCAAGTCACAGCCGTAAGCTGATGCTTTGGCGTTGCCGTTATTTAGGGTTATGTCTATGTCGATTTCAGTTTCGCTTAGAATTTCTGTTGCTTTTTCTTCTGAAAAATTCACGCCTGTTCCGTTTTTACAAAGAGTTATTATGCCCTTTTTTGAGCGAAAATCCACATCTACAGTGTTTGGGTCAAATTCAGCTTTTGAATACCCCATTGCACATAATACGCGCCCCCAGTTCGCGTCAGAACCGAATACCGCACATTTTAAGAGGCTTGAGCCGACTACCGTTTTCGCGATTTCTACGGCTGTATCTATGTCGGGTGAGCCGCTTACGTTCACGGTCAACAGTTTAGTTGCGCCCTCGCCGTCTTTTGCAAGCATTATCGTGAGGCGGCGCATTACTTCTGTCAACGCTTCTTTGAATTGGTTATAATCTTCATTTTCGGTCTCAATCAAAGTATTACCGGCAAGCCCGTTGCACATCACCGCCGCCATATCGTTAGTTGATGTATCACCGTCTATAACTAAACAGTTATAGGTAATTTTTACGGTTTCAGACAACGCTTTTTTGAGCATCTCTTTTGAAATCGCCGTATCTGACGTAAGGAAATTCAGATTCGTCGCCATATTCGGGGCAATCATTCCCGAACCTTTTGAAGTGCCGCCTATTGTACAGGTTTTGCCGCCCGCTTCAAAGGTTACGGCATATTCCTTTTCCGTGGTATCAGTGGTCATTATCGCTTTAGTGAAATTATTGCCGCCTTCAAAGCTCAAATTCTCTTTCAGCGTATTAATAACGCGCTTGACGGGTTCTATTGAGATTTTCTGTCCGATTACGCCTGTTGAGGCGACAATCATTTCATCGGGATTTATCCCCAACGCGGCGGCGGCAATTGAACACATCTCTTCGGCTTTTTCTTTGCCGTCGGCGTTACAGGTATTGGCGTTGCCCGAATTCACGATAACGCCGCGTGACATTCCGCCGCTTTTTTCTAAATGCAGTTTAGTAATCTCAATCGGCGCGCCCTTTACCTTATTTTGAGTATAAACACAAGCGGTAACACAGGGTGAATCCGAAACGAGCAAGCCCACATCAAATTTCTCAATCGGTGAATTTTCCTTTATTCCGGCGTGAATACCGGCGGCTTTAAAGCCTTTTGCGGCGGTAACTCCGCCTTTAGTATATTTCATAATAACTCCGTTAATTTACAGCAGTTTACTGCGGTTTACAGCAGTCCCATACTTTCCGATATACCGAGGGCAATATTCATACACTGAACCGCCGCGCCCGAAGCTCCTTTGCCGAGGTTATCGAGCCGCGCCGTGAGTTGAACAAGGTCACGGTCGCCGAAAATATGGATTTCCATCATATTAGTACCCTCAAGGGTATTTGCCGCAAGATAGCCGTCCGTGAGGTAATCCTCCGGCATAACTTTTACAAAAGTTTGGTCTGCATACGTTTCTCTGAAATTATCACGAATGGATTCAACAGAGATTTTCTTAGCCATCAGCCTTGTATGTAAAGGCACTGTAACAAGCATCCCCGCAAAATAATCATCCACCATCGGCATAAAGAGCGGAGCGAATGAAAGTCCTGTTTTCTGCATCATTTCCGGGATATGTTTGTGACGTTTCCCAAGCGAATACATTCGCGGTGAGTCAAATTCATCAGGGCGGAATTCATCTTCATACTGTTCAATCCCCTTATTCCCGGCACCTGAATACCCTGAAACGGCAAAACACGACATAGGATAAAACGGCATAATTATACGATGAAAAAGCAAAGGCAGGACAAGAGCAGTAAATCCGCTTGCATAACAGCCGGGAACAGCTATACGTTTTGATTTTTTAATATCCTCACGGTGTTTAGGCGACAACTCCGGGAATCCGTAAGCCCAACCCGACGCACAGCGGTGAGCGGTTGAAGCATCAATAATCACCGTGTCGGGGTTCTCACACAGTGTCACAGCCTCACGCGCCGCTTCATCGGGCAAACATAAAAATGTCACATCAGAGGCGTTTATAAGCCTTTTTCTTTCGGCGGTGTCTTTACGCAATAAATCGTCTATTAAGAGTATTTCGATATCGGCGCGTTTATTAAGCCGTTCGCGCAGTTTCAGCCCGGTAGTTCCCGCCGCGCCGTCAATAAATATCTTTTTCATCATAATTCTCGTTTCGTATTACAAGTCGTAGATTTAAGTAAAATTAAAGCAGAATTAATTGTAAATAAAATCTTATACTATTCTTTCATTAAAAAACGCTTTGCGTTTTTTAATGCTCGTCAGCTTTGCTGACGAGTGCCGCCTGTAGGGCGGCAGAGAAACCGTTCAATACTAATCTCGGCGGCTTTGCCGCCCCGCCGCAAAGCGGCGGCATTAAAA
>JAISHV010000065.1 GCA_031262495.1 Ruminococcus sp. | reverse complement strand
GGCGGTCGTTGACCGCCCGTATACTATCAATCGCGAATATTTGTCTAATAAACAAAAAAATATAAAAATTTAAATTATACCCCTAAATAATGTATTTTAGAATATGCGGGCGGTTAACAACCGCCCCTACGAATTTACAATCTCTCCGTAAAGCTCCGACCGCTTAGCCCCTGTAATCTTCACGTCTTTAAAAGTACCGACTTCGCCGGGGTCACCCGGGGTTTTTACGCCTATTGAATGCTCTGATTTACCGAATAGTATACCGTCTTTTTGCTCTTCAATCAAAACTTTTACGGTCTTCCCTACAAAGTCCGCCATAATTTTTGTACTGATTTCATTTTGAAGCGACAAAAGCCTTGTCATGCGGGCTGTTTTTTCGTCTTTCGGGGTGAGGTCTATTATCTCGGCGGCTTTTGTACCGCTTCTTTTACTGTAGATGAATGTGAAAATATTTGTAAAGCCGATTGTTTTAACAACATCAAGCGTGTCTTCAAAATCTTCTGCTGTCTCATTCGGAAAACCTACTATAATGTCTGTTGAAATAGATAAACCGGGCATTAATGAGCGCGCTTTATCTGCTGTTTCGAGGAATTTTTCTTTGGTATAACGTCGGTTCATTGCCTCTAAAATACGGTTGCTTCCCGATTGAAGCGGGAGATGAATGTGTTTACAGATTTTTTCGCTTTGTGCTATTGCCTGAAGTACGTCACTCCCCATATCTTTAGGGTGAGGCGACATAAAGCGCACTCTGAAATCGCCGTCTATATCGTTTATTTTTAGCAGAAGTTCAGCAAAATCTACGTTGTCTGACGAGTATGAATTTGCATTTTGCCCTAAAAGCATGATTTCTTTAATATTGTCTTTTGACAGAGCCTTTATTTCTTCAATAATATCATGCGGAGAGCGGCTGCGTTCACGCCCTCTGACATATGGGACTATGCAATATGTACAAAAATTATTACAGCCGTACATAATAGGCACGTCTGCGAAAATTTTGCTTTTTCTTTGGATAAATTCGCGTTCGGGGATGATGTCCGGCTCGTTAATGTTCATCATAAATGTGCGCTTATCTAAAATTTCAAGCAGAATATCCGGCAAAGTTTCGGCATTATTACCGAATAAAAAATCTACATGACGGTAGGTTTTTTTAATAAATTCGGCAACGTGCTTTTGCTTGACCATGCACCCGCAAACCCCGATAATTACATCGGGGTTGCGTTCTTTTATATGGGTGAGTTCGCCTAAAACACCGTAGACGTGTTTTTCGGCATTTTCGCGTACGGCACAGGTATTATAAATAATGATGTCCGCATTATCGGGTGTGTCAGTCACGCCGCAACCCGCTTTCACAAGCAGTCCGACTGTAGATTCGCCGTCGCTGACATTCTGGCGGCAGCCGAAACTATGCAGGAAGACAAGCGGCGGAGATTGCCTTTTGGAGAATGTTTCTGATAATTTTTCTAAAATTTCAATCATATTTTATCGTATTTACAAGGTTACCGTTAAATTCTTTTTGTCAAAATCCACTTTTAAGACAGAGAACGGCGCGATATTTTCGGCTATGATTTTTTTTGCAATAAGCGTTTCCAAATTCTTTTGTATAAACCGTTTGAGCGGGCGCGCACCGTAAACCGGGTCGTAACCCTCGTCCATAATATATTGCTTAGCTCTGTCGCTGACTGTCAGGTCAAGTTGGCGCGCTTTGAGGCGGTGACGGAGTTCTTCTATCATCAGGTCGATAATCGGGAAAATCGTATCACGCGTGAGCGGCTTGTAGAAGACAATTTCATCCAAGCGGTTTAAAAACTCGGGACGGAAGCCCATTCGGAGCTGTTTCATTACATTGTCTTTACAGGATTGTGAGAGTTCGCCTTTGCTGTTGACACCCTCTAAGATATCGGCTGAACCTATATTTGACGTAAGGATTATTATGGTATTTTTAAAATCAACCGTGCGCCCTTGGCTGTCTGTAACACGCCCGTCGTCGAGCACTTGAAGCATTACATTAAAGACATCGGGGTGTGCTTTTTCTACCTCGTCAAAGAGTACTACCGAATAGGGCTTGCGGCGCACCGCTTCGGTGAGTTGTCCGCCTTCTTCGTAACCTACATATCCCGGAGGCGCACCTATCAGGCGGGATGTGGAATGTTTCTCCATATATTCCGACATATCTATGCGGATGAGGTTGTGTTCGTCGTCAAAGAGGGCTTCGGCTAAGGCTTTGGCAAGTTCTGTTTTGCCGACACCTGTAGGTCCCATAAAGAGGAAACTCCCTATCGGCTTGTCGGGGTCGCTAATACCGGCTCTTGAACGCAGTATTGCTTCCGACACCTTTGTTACGGCTTCTTCTTGACCGATAACACGGCGGTGGAGGATATTCTCAAGGTTCAGGAGTTTCTCGCGCTCGCCCTCCATGAGTTTTGTCACGGGAATACCCGTCCAGCGGGCGACAATCCGCGCTATTTCTTCATCAGTAACACGGTCGCGCACGAGTTTATTCTCGGTTTTGCCCGATTCGGAGGCGTTTTCCGCATCTTCAAGCTGCTTTTTAAGTAAGGGCAATTTACCATACTTCAGTTCAGCCGCTTTCTCTAAATCGTAACGCCGCTCGGCATCGGCAATATCATTATTTACACTGTCAATTTCTTCGCGCAATTTCCGCAGTTTATCGGCTTCGGATTTCTCGTTCTCCCAACGCGCTTTCATCTGTGAGAATTCGTCCCGCATTTCGGCAAGTTCTGCCTGTACCTCTTTGAGGGCTTGTTCGGAAAGTTTATCCGTCTCTTTTTTGAGGGCGGTTTCGGCAATTTCGTCCTGCATAATCTTACGCGACAGGTCGTCCATTTCGGCGGGCATAGAGTTCATTTCTGTGCGGATTAATGCGCAAGCTTCATCTACAAGGTCAATCGCTTTATCGGGCAAAAACCTATCCGAAATGTACCTGTCAGAAAGCATCGCCGCCGTAATCAGCGCGCCGTCCTGAATCTTTACGCCGTGAAATACCTCGTAGCGTTCTTTCAGTCCGCGCAGAATTGAAATAGTATCCTCAACAGTCGGCTCTGCCGCCGTTACAGGCTGGAAACGGCGTTCTAAAGCGGCATCTTTTTCGATATATTTGCGGTATTCGTTTATCGTTGTCGCGCCGATACAGTGGAGTTCGCCCCTTGCAAGCATGGGTTTTAAGAGGTTGCCCGCGTCCATTGCGCCGTCGGTTTTGCCCGCGCCGACTATTGTATGAAGTTCGTCAATAAAGAGGATAATTTTGCCGTCTGATTGTTTAACTTCATTTAAAACAGCTTTGAGACGTTCTTCAAACTCACCTCTGAACTTAGCACCCGAAATTAACGCGCCCATATCTAAGGCGAAAATCTTACGGTCGCGTAAGTTTTCGGGGACATCGCCTCTGACTATGCGGAGGGCTAAACCCTCGACGATTGCCGTTTTACCGACACCCGGTTCGCCTATAATTACGGGGTTGTTTTTGGTTTTTCTGGATAAAATGCGCACAACATTACGGATTTCGGAATCGCGCCCTATAACGGGGTCAAGCTTATTGAGGGAAGCAAGTTTCACAAGGTCTTGTCCGTATTTATTTAAAACGTCATAGGTTTCCTCGGGGTTATCAGAAGTCACGCGCTGACTGCCGCGTACTTTTTGCAGTGCGGTAAGAAAATTATCCCGCGTCAGGCGATAGGCTTTAAAAATCTGCTTAATGCGGTCATTCCCTGTATCAAAAAGGGCAAGCATAATATGCTCAACTGAAACGAAATCGTCCGACATCTGGTCGGCTATCCGCTCGGCGGTATTCAGAGTAGCCTCAACGGCGGTCGTAATATACACCGTCCCCGCTTCTCTGCCGCTCCCCGTGACTTTAGGGAGTGCCGCAACCCCGCGCTCTAAATCAGCTTTTACACGTACAGGGTCTGCCCCCATTTTTGTGATAAGCTGGGGAATAAGCCCGTCATCCTGTAAAAGCAGTGAATAAAACAGGTGTTCCTGTTCGATATTCATGTTTTGATACTCTACGGCGGTTGACTGTGCCTTATTTATGGCTTCGATAGATTTTTTAGTAAAATGTTGGATATTCATATGTTACACCTCGCTTGATTTTGTGAATTAATAATATTATATCACGTTAATTGTGAATTGTCAATTTTAATCACATAATTTTCATATTTTTAATAAAAATTATTAAAGTCTACAGTTAAATTATACAAAATTCAAATTTGATATTTGTCTATTCATACAAATTCATAATATTGCATATTTTTTTATCACATTTTTATTGACTTTTATTCGGGTTTAGTATATAATAATTATAGTAAATAAGCAGATATCGCATTATTATTTTTTAGTATTTTTACATAAAGGCGGTAATATTATGAAATTTCTACCCCCCCCCCGAGAAAATCAGGTAAATATAAAGGCTTTACGCTAATAGAGCTTATTGTTGTTATCGCTATCATCGGCATTTTAGCGGCTATACTCATACCGAGTTTGACTGCTTATATAAAAGAAGCGCGGGTGACTGCCGCAAATATCAACGCCAAAACCGTTTATACAACCGCTTCGGCGTTTTTTACAAAGCTCGTTGTTATGGGCAATCCGGGTCCTTGGATAGAGAGTAACTCTACCGCTGACAACGCCGCTGTCGTGCGGCGTAATGTCTGGATAGGCATAGGCGGCGAAACTGTCGCGGGGCAATCCACTCAACACAGCGCATTATGTGCGGCGGGAAACGGCAACAGCAATCCCGGCAATCTCGGGAAGGGCAAGCGTACCGCTCACACTATATGGCACGCCTATCTTGAAGAAACCCTCGGCAGCAACCCTACGTTCTATAACACGGCAACGATAATTGACGTAGATAAAATGGGCGTTGTACGCAGTGCCGGGTGGTATAAAGCGGTTGGTGACTATTTGAACGTAGGCGCATATCCCACACAGCGAACTGTCGAGTTAAACCAAATATATAAAAAGCAAGGTTATTATATCGGCGACCATTTTACAGGTGAGATGGGATATAACGCTATGCAGCGCGGCGAGACTATCCCGAGCAACGGCGGACCGAAACATATTACCTCATGGGAAAAAAGCGTTAAACCGTATTTACCGCAGTATAATACGAGTAACTGATTGAACTTATAATATTTTATCGGGCGAATTTTTATGATTCGTCCGATTTTAAATTGTCATAAAATTACAACAATGAATTTTAACAAAAAAAGACTTGAAATTTTCGCGCGGATATGATATAATAATTCAGTATTTTTGTTTGAATAAAAGAAATGGAATAAAATTTGTCAGTATTTGTAGATAAAGCCCGCGTTACCGTCAAAGCGGGCAGCGGCGGAGACGGTGCGGTGAGTTTTCACCGCGAAAAATATGTTAACGCCGGAGGACCGGACGGCGGCGACGGCGGAAAAGGCGGCGATATTATCTTTATCGCCGACAGGAATTTCTCTTCGCTTGAGGATTTTCGTTATAAAAGGAAATATTTTGCCGAGAACGGCGAAAACGGCGGCAGCCGCAACTGCACCGGGAAAAACGCCGAAGACGTAATCATAAAAGTCCCTGAGGGGACTGTTATCCGCGACAGTTTAAGCGGCAGAATTATCGCCGACATAAGCGGTGATGCGCCTGTAATAATAGCGCACGGCGGCAAAGGCGGCAAGGGCAATGCGCATTTCGCCACGCCGACTCGCCAAATACCTAAATTTTCAAAACCGGGCTTCCCCGGTGAGAAGTTTGACATTACGCTTGAACTTAAACTTATCGCTGATGTGGGGCTTGTCGGTTTCCCGAATGTGGGGAAATCTACGCTGATTTCGGTGATTTCGGCGGCAAAACCGAAGATTGCGAACTACCATTTCACCACGTTAACGCCTGTTTTGGGTACGGTAAAGACCGACGACGGCGGCTCATTCGTTATAGCGGATATCCCGGGGCTTATTGAGGGCGCATCTGCGGGCGTGGGCTTGGGGCATGAGTTTTTGCGGCACGTTGAGCGGTGTCGGCTGATTGTCCATATTGTGGATATTTCGGGCGTTGAGGGGCGTAATCCCATCAGCGACTTTGATATTATTAATGAAGAGCTCCGCAATTTCAGCGCGGATTTGGCGGAACTCCCGCAAATCGTCGCCGCGAATAAGTCTGATATTAACGATGAACAATTTGAAGAATTTGCGAAATATGTAAAGAGCAAAGGCTATGATGTAACAGAAATTTCAGCGGTTACGACACAAGGTACGGCAGAACTCGTGAATAAAATCCGTGAGGCGTTGTCGAAATTGCCGCCTGTGAAACGTTATGAAGCAGAACCTCTCACGCCGGAAGAACTTGCGGCAATGAACGACAACCGAGAGTTTAATATTACAATTGAAGACGGCGTATATTACGTAGAAGCAGAATGGCTCGAAAGCATTATCAGAACAGTAAATCTTGATGACTATTCATCACTCCAATATATGCAGCGCGTTCTCATAAACACAGGTATTATAAAGAAACTTGAAGAAATGAATATAAATGAGAATGATACTGTGGATATTTTTGGGTATAGGTTTGATTTTATATTCTGACCCTTTGTAGGGGCGGTCTTCGTAGCGTTGCTACACCGCCCGTCACCCTAATACATCCGCCCGTTACGTAGATTTTTCGTTTGCGGGGCGATGTGGACATCGCCCCCTACGCAGAGGACAGAGGCGAGAGGACAGAAGACAGATAACGAACGCCGCGTTTATCAGACATAATCACACGAAAACGAACATCACGTTTGTAGGGGCGGGCGCCCCCGCCCGCCCGCACATTTTAAAACGCCGCGATTTTTCATGATAAACATTAAGCTATGAAAATTTTGTTTTTATCCTAAAACAGATATTGGGGGTGTGCGGGCGGGCGAGGGCGCCCGCCCCTACAAAAAATATTAAAATAACATAAAAAAAATTATGAATAAAATTACCTCCTCATATTCCCCTGCCTCGCTTGCCTTTTTAGGCGATGCCGTGTATGAAGAAATGGTCAGAGAACGGCTTGTCCGTTTCGCTAACCGCCCCGCACGGGTTCTCCACAATATGGCTGTTACGCAAGTACGGGCTTCATTTCAGGCTAATGCACTGCAAAAAATTACACCGCTTTTGAATGATGAAGAACTCGATATAATCAGGCGCGGGCGAAACAGCAAGGACCTGAAAATCCCGAAAAGCTCAACCCGCGCCGAATACCACGCCGCAACGGCTTTTGAAACCCTTTTCGGCTGGCTCAAACTTACTGAACAAAACGAACGTATAAAAGAAATATTTGAAATAGTAATAGGAGAGATTTAAGTATGTCGGGACATTCTAAATGGCACAATATCCAAAGAAGAAAAAACGCCGTTGACGGTCAGCGCGCTAAGATTTTTACGAAAATCGGGCGTGAAATTATGGTTTGCGTACGTGAGGGCGGGGCAGACCCGAACGGCAACTCCAAACTCCGCGACCTTATCGCCAAGGCAAAATCCAATAACGTGCCGAATGACAACATCGACCGCGTAATCAAAAAAGCGGCGGGTGACGGTGAAAAAGTCAATTTTGAAGCGAATATTTATGAGGGTTACGGTCCTCGCGGTGTCGCCGTTATCGTCGAGACACTCACCGATAACAAAAACCGCACTGCCGGTGATGTCCGCCATTATTTCGATAAATTCGGCGGAAATTTAGGTACAAACGGCTGTGTATCGTTTTTGTTCACTCAAAAGGGTATTGTTATTCTTGATAATGTGGATATTGATGAAGATAAATTAGCGGAAGATATTATCGAATACGGCGCGAATGATTATAATATTGACGATGATGTTGTTGAAATTGAGACAGAGCCTGCTGATGCCGTTTCAATAGGCGAATCCCTAAAAAATGCGGGATATACGGTTTTATCCGCCGATACTGATATGATACCATCAACATATGTTGAACTCACAGACCCCGACGATATCAAAAAAATGAATCTTCTGCTTGATACGCTTGAAGATAATGACGATGTGCAAAGGGTTTATCATAATTTTAAATCTGATGAGGATTAATGAAGAGGAATAATCAAATGAAATTTACAGGACTAAATGATTTGCGCGAAAAATTCTTAACATTTTTCGAGTCAAAAGCTCATACGCGCATGGCTTCCGCGCCGCTGATACCTCAGGGAGACAACAGTCTGCTTTTAATAAACAGCGGTATGGCACCTTTAAAAAAATACTTTTTAGGCACTGAAACACCGCCGAATAAGCGTGTAACTACCTGTCAAAAATGCATACGCACACCCGATATTGAGCGCGTGGGTAAGACTTCGCGCCACGGCACATATTTTGAGATGCTGGGTAATTTCTCGTTCGGGGATTATTTCAAGCGTGAAGCTATCAACTGGGCGTGGGAATTTTTCACTGTGGTACTTGAAATACCTGCCGATTTACTTTACATCTCTGTCTATACCGAAGATGATGAAGCTTATGACATTTGGACAAAAGAAATCAAAGTCGAAGCTTCACACATGACCCGCCTCGGGAAAGAAGACAACTTCTGGGAACATGGCGAAGGTCCGTGCGGACCGTGTTCGGAGATTTACTTTGACAGAGGTCCTGAAAAAGGCTGCGGGAGACCCGACTGTGCTGTGGGCTGTGACTGCGACAGATATGTTGAGGTGTGGAATTTAGTATTCTCACAGTTTGACAGTGACGGCAAAGGCAATTACGTCGAAATGAAGACCAAAAACATTGACACGGGTATGGGGCTTGAGCGGCTCGCTTGTGTTATGCAGGAAGTGGACAACCTCTTTGAGGTTGATACTGTCGCAAATATTATGAAACACATCTGCGCTATAGCCGGTGCGGAATATAAACAAAACGAAAAAACGGATGTTTCCCTCCGTGTAATTACTGACCACATTCGTTCTACTGTCTTTATGGTCGGGGACGGGGTTTTACCGTCAAATGAGGGGCGCGGGTATGTTTTAAGACGTCTCTTGCGCCGTGCGGCGCGCCACGGTAAACTTATCGGTATTAATAAACCTTTCCTGTGCGAAGTATGCAAAACGGTTATCGGCGAAAATGAATCCGCCTATCCCGAACTGCGCGAAAAACAAGCCTATATTGAGAAAATCATCAGCGTAGAAGAAGAAAAATTCAGCGAAACCATAAACCGCGGGCTTGAACTTCTAAACGGCATTATGCAACAAGGAAACATAAGCGGTGATGATGCCTTCAAACTCTCCGACACATACGGTTTCCCGATTGATTTGACTATTGAGATTGCCGCTGAAAAAGGGCTGTCGGTTGATACGGAAAAATTTGCAGAACTTGCTAAAATTCAGCGTGATACAGCAAGAGCCGATCACCTTTCAAAAGCCAATTCTTCATGGGAATCAGGCGGCTTGAAGCTTGATTTACCCGAGACGAAATTTTTGGGGTATGATGAGTTGATGTGCGAAGCTACTGTTTTATATGCCGAAGGGGACGTTGTTGTACTTGACCAAACGGTATTTTATGCTGAAAGCGGCGGTCAGGTTTCTGATACGGGGTTGATTGCCGAATTGAAATTTACAGAAGACGGCAAGGATTTAATGCCTTGTGACAAAGTTTTTGAAGTTATTGACGTTAAAAAAGACTCCGACGGGCATATTCTGCATATCGGCGGTCGCGGACAAGGTTCAGTCAAAGCCGGTGACAAGCTCAGCGCAGTAGTTTCACAAAACCGTCTTGATACCATGAATAACCACACTGCCGCTCACCTGTTGCAATACGCTTTGCGCAAAGTTTTAGGCGATCATGTTCATCAAGCAGGACAGCTTGTGAATCATGAATATTGCCGCTTTGATTTCACGCATTTTTCAGCGTTAACTAAAGAAGAAATCACGAAAATCGAAACCCTCGTGAACGGCTATATTGCGTATGCAACACCTGTTATAACCGACGTTTTGCCCATTGAAGAAGCTAAGAAAACCGGTGCTACAGCTCTTTTCTCCGAAAAATACGGCGACACGGTGAGGGTAGTGCGTATTGAAGGATTTGACATTCAGTCGAAAGAATTCTGCGGCGGCACACACGCCAAAAATACCGCGAATTTAGCCGGATTCAAAATAATCTCCGAAAGCTCTGTTGCCTCGGGCGTTAGGCGTATTACGGCGGTGACGGGGTCTGCTTACCGCGCAATTTTAAATGATTATTTCGCGATTTCAAATGAAGCTGCGGCGGTATTAAAATTACAAAACCCTAAAGATTTAGTGAGCGGAATTGAAAAGCTCCGCGATGAAATAAAAGCTAAGGACAAGCAAATTGCCGAATTTGAATCCAAAAATGCCGGTTCAAAAGTGGATGAATTACTCAAGACGGCAACCGAAAGAAACGGCGTTAAATTCATAGCTTCACTCCTTGAGGGCTGCGATTTTGAAACCCTCCGCAAACTCGGCGATAATCTCAAAGGCAGAGGTGCAGTTTGTGCACTTCTCTGTAACGGCGAAAAATTCATCTGCGTTTGTTCAAAAGATGCCATTGAAAAAGGCTTCAAAGCGGGCGATATCGTGAAAAATGCGGCAACTATTACGGGCGGCAAAGGCGGCGGCAAGCCCGATTCCGCGACAGCCGGCGTGGGCGACAAAACGAAAATAAAAGAAGCTTTGGATGCATTTTTGAATTCATAAGTTTTGGATTATCAAATTAATTCGGAGGGCAAAATGGATTGTTTATTCTGTAAAATCATAAACGGGCAAATCCCGTCTGACATTGTTTTTGAAGACGAAAGTATAATGGCGTTTCGCGATATAGCTCCGCAAGCACCTGTTCATGTGCTCGTTATCCCGAAAACTCATCTGTCGGGAATGAATGACATAACCGATGACAACAAAGAAATCGCCGGTTTGATATTTTCAAAAATCCCCGAAATCGCAAAAATAACCGGTATTTCAGAAAGCGGCTACCGCGTAGTCTCAAACTGCGGTTCTGATGCCTGTCAAAGTGTTAATCATCTGCATTTTCACATCTTAGGCGGAAAAAAATTATCAGAAAAAATGGCATGACAACACAGAAATCAGAGGTCAGAGGTCTGAACACAGATTTTGTAGGGGCGAACTTTGTTCGCCCGTTGCACAGAGGACAGAACAGAAATCAGCGGATCAGAAGCGGGTGCCACGCATGAGAAGAAAAACTATAATCCTCGGCATACCGTTTTTGGTCGGGATATTTGCCGCTTCATTTGCCGAAATTTCAGTGTTCATATACATAGCCATAGCCGCTTGCGGAGTCTGTATTTTAGCCTATAATATTTCCAAACAAAAGCGTGTGCGCACCTTTTCGCCCCCTGCGGCGGCGTTCTGCTTGGGGGTTGCCGTTTATTCGATATATTTTTCGTTCGGATACGGTATGGCTATACGTTTTTCCGGCAGTGAAGTCCGTTTTGACGGTGCTGTAACCGAAGTCAGCATAATGTCGGACGACAGATACCGCTATATCGCCGACGGCACAGTAAATGACATTGTTAAAACCAAAGTAACTTTATGGTCTGATGTCTATGCCGAAAAGGGCGACAAAATCACCGTTTCGGGGCGCGTCAAAACCGCCGAAAACTCATATACATTCGCTTCCGCCGACTATTCGCGTATTAAAGGCATATACCTGCAATTCAGTAAAATAAACGAAATAAGTGTCACAAAATCCCTGAAAAATCCAATAGAAACCGCTGTAGATTCATACCGCGAACACCTCTTCGGGATAATCAATAAGCATATTAAAAGCCCCTATTCTTACGTTTTTACGGCAATGGTTTTCGGTGACAGAACAGGGATTGATGCCGATTTAAACCAAAAGATTTCCCGTGCGGGTTTGTCGCACATTATGGCTGTTTCGGGCGCACAGCTTGCGGTCATTTGTTCTGTCTTAATGCTCCTTTTGGATAAAACGCCCATTCACAGGCGGCTCAAGTTCTTTCTGCTGCTGCCGCCGCTTGCAGGATTTATACTGCTTGCGGAAGATTCAAGTTCAATCACGCGCTCGGCGGTGATGATACTTATTACATACAGCGGATATCTCTTTAACAGGCGTTCCGATACGGCAAATTCACTGGTCTTTGCCTGTGTTTTGATGACAGTTTTTAATCCGTTTTTGATTCGTGAAGCTTCATTCTTGATGTCTGTAGGCGGCGTTTACGGTGTTGCTGTTTTATCGCCGCAAATCCTAAAAAAATTCAAAAAAAATCACAGCGGATTACTCGCAAAGAGTTTCTATATTTTGCGTGAAACGGTCATAAGTTCAGCGGTTGTATCCCTTGTGCTGTTCCCCGTGACATTCTTCTTTTTTGATGAAATTTCAATTGTATCGCCTATAACAAATATCGTGATTTTACCGCTTTCGAGTATTGCCATCGTTTTGGGGATGTTTTTCGCGGCAACAGGCGGTGTCTCGTTTATAGCTGTTCCCGTGTTATTTATCGGGAGGATTATAAGCCGTATAACGATTTTTACGGCGGAGCTTTTCGGAGGACTCAGTCTCTCTTATATTCCGACAGGGTTCAGTTTTGAGCTGCCGCTGCTGCTTGCATTTACTCTGATAACGCTTACGATTATTTATATTTTAAATAAACCTGAAATCTTGCCGCAGTCACTTCTCGCTTCATTCGGTGCGGTGCTTCTTTGTGTATGGGTTTACCGTTTAGTCCCCTCTGAAAATTTATATATTGCCGTTTTGGGTGATGAAAGTTCTTCTGCTGTGGTTATTCACGATAAATTCTCTGCTTCCGTAACAGATTTTTCAGGCGGAGACGTTTCGGCTTCGGTAAAAAAATACTTAAACGGCATCGGCATCAGTGATGTTTCAACGATTATTATGAATAAGAACTCTGCCCGCGCTTTGCCTGTTTATATTGAGGATTTAAGCCTTATGAAGATTTCGGGAGTTAGCTTACCGAAAGAACAGGATTTTTATAATCAGGAAAATATTGTAGCATTTGAGTATTCAATGACGGAGTTTGATTTCGGCGATTACACCATAACGCCGCTTGATGAAGGTTTTTATAGTTTCCGCTTCTTCGATCGGATAATGATGAATGTGACAGATACTTCAATGAGTACAGTTAACAAATCAGAGCCGCAAATTGAAATATATCTCTCCGGCACTGACATTACGCCTTTGTCACCTGAAATCATTATCGCCGGCGACAGTGCGGCACAGGTTTGGGCTACGACTGCAACAGAGGTTTTTATCGGGCACAGCGCAGAAATAAAAATCACGCCCGACGGGAAGATTTCTTCAAGGATTTTGTTTTAACGGGGTAACCGCAATGAGTTTATTAGAACCCTCGGCACTTAAAACGTCGCTCAGAAACGGATTTGAACGCTGTTATTATTTTTACGGAAAGAGTATTTCGGATATTGAAATTACCGTAAAATATATTCTTAATAAAACTGTAAAAAAGGACGATTCATTTAATTTTTTCGAGTTTGAGGGCAAGGGCTTTAATGCGGATGAATTCGCAGCGGCGTGTGATGCTCTGCCGGTTTTTGCCGAAAGAACTGTTGTCACCGTCAATGACCTTAACGCCGAAACACTCGGTGCTGAACAAATAAAGCGGCTTCTTGAAACCATTACAAATTTATCCGAAACAAACTGTGTCATTTTTTATAATACGTCGATAGACATAACGGACGGGAAACGCTTCCCTACCGCAAAAAACAAGAAACTATGCGACGCGATAGAAAAAACAGGAATTGTCACTCAATTCAATCTGAAAACCCCTGCCGTTTTAGCTAAAGAAATTATCCGCAAAGCCGCGGCACTCGGCAGCGTAATCTCCGTACCGACAGCCGTTTGCCTCGCCGAAGTCTGTAACTGTGATTCTTTGATTTGCGAAAGAGAATGTGAAAAGCTCGCCGCTTTTTGTGCGGGGCGAGAAATCACTGCCGCCGATATAGACCTTTTAACGCCTAAAAATCCGGACTCCGGGATATTCGATTTAACCAAAGCCGTATCAATGTTTGACGGTGCACGTGCTATGCGGATTTTCCGCGAACTGATTTTTCAGCGCATAGAACCCATCGCAATTTTATATACACTTTCAGCGAATATGCTTGACCTTTACAGAGCCAAAACAGCTTCACTGTCGGGACGAACCCCGTCTAATGTAAAACAGGATTTTAAAATAGCCGGCAATAAGGGTTTTACGATTGATTATGCGTTTCGTGATTCGCGTAATATCAGTATCGCACATCTGCGCCGCTGTATTCGCATTTTAGCTGACACCGATATGACGATTAAATCATTCAGAGGCGACCCCGCGATCCTCCTTGAAGAAGTTTTAGTTAGGATGATTTTTCGTGATTGAGATTAAGATTGAAATTGATAAATGATTAAATTAAAACAAGCCGTCGTCGTCGAGGGCAAATACGACAAAATCAGGCTTTCAAATATTATTGACGCGGTAATTATCACAACGGACGGATTCAGTGTATGCCGTGATAAAGAGAAATTAGCGCTTATTCGTTTTTGGGCAAAACACTGCGGGATTATTGTACTGACTGACTCCGATACCGCCGGGTTTAAGATTCGCTCCTTCATAAAATCGGCTGTCCCGGACAAGGATGTTACGCACATTTATATCCCCGATGTCTTCGGTAAAGAAAAGCGCAAGCGTTCCCGCTCAAAAGAGGGTAAGCTCGGTGTTGAGGGCATAAATGATGCTATGTTGGCGGAGCTTTTCACCGAAAAATGCAAAGACTTAAATGTTGAAACCGAAACTGCCGAAAAGACCGACAAAATCACCAAAGCGGATTTATTTTGCGCCGGGTTATCGGGTACTCCCGATGCTCAGTCGCGGCGGCGTGAGATTTTGCACGGTTTAAATTTACCCGAACTTATTTCGGCGAACGGACTGCTTGATATTCTGAATAACCTGTATACACGTGATGAATTCTTGAAAAAATTTATAATTACTGAGGAGTAAGAAAATGTTCTATGAAAAAGTAAAACTTAATGTGCCTTATGAAAAGGCGGGATTACCGTCAGATGGGTGTATCGCGGAGCTTGAGTGTTACCGCACTGATGTAAATCAGGACGGCATCAGCGAACGCCGCCGCCCCGCTATAGTTGTTTGCCCGGGCGGCGGGTATGATTTTGTGTCGCCGCGTGAGGCTGAGCCTGTAGCAATGCGGTTTGTATCGTATGGTTATGCGGCGTTTTGTCTGACTTACAGTTGTGTGAATAAAAAATTCCCGACGGCTTTGCTTGAAGCGGCGGCGGCTGTAGCTTATGTACGAAACAATGCCGAAATGCTCAAAGTTCTGCCTGATCAAATTTATATTGCCGGCTTTTCGGCGGGCGGGCATTTAGCGGCAAGCCTGTCTGTCCACTGGAACAAGGATTTCGTAAAAGAACCTTTCGGATTTACAGATGAACACAAACCGAACGGTTCAATTCTCTGCTATCCCGTAATCACCGCTAAGTATTTCACACACGGTGCGACAACCCGCAATTTAGCACAAATTCAGGGCAAAGAGGGCGACCTCACCGACGAACAGGTTAAACTGTTTTCCTGTGAAGAGCATATTTCAGCCGATACGCCGCCCGCGTTTTTATGGCATACCGCCGATGACAATGTTGTCCCGAGCAAGAATTCGCTTGTTTATGCAGCAGGACTTGCCGACCATGGTATTCCCTACGAAATGCATATTTTCAGAAGCGGACATCACGGTTTGTCCCTCTCCGAAGCTTCTACTTCAGCTTATTCCGGGCACATAAACGATGACGTTGCGCAATGGGTTCCGCTTGCGATGAGATGGATTGCTAACAGATGTGGTTTTGACAGAATGTTCAAATAAACGAACACAGAAGTCAGAGGTCAGATGTCAGAAATCAGAAGACAGAGGTCAGAAGTCAGAATTTGAACACTTAGATTTCGACCAATTTATTACATTTAAAATTTAATTAAGAAATTTTTAAAAAACGCTTGACAAACGAAAGTATTTGTGGTAGAATAGTATTACCTCTTGTGAGGTCTTATTTTTGTGTAAAAAATACCAAAAGACCGAACATGAGCTATCTATACTAAAAGCTCAATGAGGAAGGCGCGGCAAGGTCTTTTCTGCTTTGCCAATACTGCAAGGAGGTGCCGAAAATGCGAATAAAAATCACGTTAGCCTGCACAGAGTGCAAACAGCGAAACTACAACACAAAAAAGAACAAGAAGAATGACCCCGACAGGTTAGAGATGACGAAATTCTGTAAGTTCTGCAAGAAGCACACTACGCATAAAGAAACTAAGTAAGGCGGAGGTGTGATTATGTCAGATAAAAACAAAACCAAAGAACAACCCAAAATTACTTTGACGACAAAACTTGAAAAAGCAAAAAAACAAGCCGAAGCCAAAGTAAATGCCAAAGGTAAAAAAGACAAGCACAAGAAAAAGGGCAACCCTATCGTTCGCTATTTCAAAGAAATGCGTTCCGAACTTAAAAAGGTTGTATGGCCCTCGCGGAAGAAAGTGTTCCATAACACGGGTGTTGTTATGGTTGTGATGGTTATCGTTGCAATCGTTTTGTTCGGCGTTGATACCGGACTTTCAGCTCTCGTTCAGCTTGCGTTCGGAAAATAAACACAACACAGAGGTCAACACAGAAGTCAGAGGTCAGATGTCAGAAGACAGAGCAACAAAACACCTTAATTCAGATAATAACAAGCGTTCATCGTCTGTTTTCCGTGCAGTGTTGCTGCGCAACTACAAATTAGGGGATTTCAAATGGCAGAAACACAATGGTATGTTGTCCACACATATTCGGGCTACGAAAAAAAGGTCGCTGATACCATCAAAAAAACTTTTGAAAACCGAAGCGACTTAAAAGAGCTTTTCACAGATGTCAGAGTGCCGCTTGAACACGTGGTTGAGCTGACAGACAAAAGCGAAAAGAAAGAATATGACAGAAAAGTTTTTCCGGGATATGTTATGGTAAAAATGGTCGTTACCGATGAAACTTGGTATATCGTCCGCAATACCAGAGGCGTTACCGGCTTCGTAAGCCCCTCATCTAATAAGCCCATCCCGCTGACTCCACATGAAGTCACCGCTATGGGACTTGACAAAGACGATGTGGCGGCGGTCAGCGACGACAACCTCATTTTGAATTTCAAAATCGGGGATACAGTCAGAATCAACGACGGTCCGCTCGAAGGCTTCCCGGGTAAGGTTGTCGATATCCTCAAAGATATGCATCAAGCGGTTCTCTCCGTTCAGATGTTCGGCAGAATTACCGAAACCACAGTTGATATTTCACAGGTGTCACGCGAGGATTGATTTTGGGGTTGGGTGAATCGTATTGTAAAAAATACCGATTGCGGTTTTCCGAAAATATTAAAAATCTCGTATGCCCTTAAGTAAAGAATTCGGAGGTGTGCTTTAAAATGGCACAAAAGGTTACAGGCTTTATAAAGCTTCAAATAGCCGCGGGCAAAGCTACTCCCGCGCCCCCCGTCGGACCGGCTCTCGGTCAGCACGGCGTTAACATTATGGCTTTTACAAAAGAATTTAACGAAAGAACTAAAAACGATATCGGACTTATTATTCCGGTTGTTATTACCGTTTATGCGGATCGTTCGTTCTCGTTTATTACAAAAACTCCCCCGGCGGCTGTTTTAATCAAAAAAGCAATCGGGATTGAGAGCGGCTCAGGTGTTCCGAACAAAACAAAAGTCGGAAAAATCACCAAAGAGCAAATCAAACAAATCGCCGAAACAAAAATGCCCGACCTTAACGCCGCTACCATCGAGACTGCTATGAGCATGATCGCCGGTACTGCTCGTTCTATGGGCGTTACTGTTGCTGATTAATTTAGTAATTCCGCAAAAACTCACATGGGATAGTCATAAAAAATGATTATCAATTTGCAGGAGGAATGTAAATTAATAACATTCCGCCCGCCTGATAAAAATTCAGGTATACTGCTTTGGAGGTAAATAATAAAATGAAACACGGTAAGAAGCACCGCGAAAGTGCTAAAAATATTGACAGAACCAAACAATACGACACTAAAGAGGCTTTAGGGCTTGCTGTAACGAACGCTAAAGCTAAGTTTGACGAAACGGTTGAAGTTCACATTCGCCTCGGCGTAGACAGCCGTCACGCTGACCAACAAGTCAGAGGTGCTGTTGTACTCCCGAACGGAACAGGTAAAAATGTTCGCGTTTTGGTGTTCTGTAAAGAAGAAAAAATGGATGCCGCGAAAGCTGCCGGTGCGGATTATGTCGGCGGTGAAGATATAGCTGAAAGAATCCAAAAAGAAAACTGGATGGATTTTGATGTAGTAATCGCATCCCCCGATATGATGGGTCTTGTAGGGCGTTTAGGTAAAATTCTCGGTCCTCGCGGACTTATGCCGAACCCGAAAGCCGGAACGGTTTCGCCTGATGTAGCTAAAGCTGTATCAGAAGCAAAAGCCGGTAAAATCGAATACCGTCTTGATAAAACGAATATCATTCACTGCCCGATAGGCAAAGTGTCTTTCGGACCTGATAAATTAGACGAAAACCTTGATACACTCCTTTCTGCTGTTGTTAAAGCAAAACCGGCAGCGGCAAAAGGCGCGTATTTCAAATCCTGCGTTATAGCCACAACAATGGGCGTAGGTATACCCGTAAGCACAATAAAATATGGGGTCTAAACACAGAGGTCAGATGTCAGAGGTAAGATGTCAGAGCAATTGAATACCTTAAATTTGACTTAAAAAGAAAAATCTCATTACCACGGTTAAGCTGGTAATGAGATTTTTGTTATTATCGGAATTTAAGCTGTTGTGCCGTTCTGACATCTGACTTCTGACATCTGACCTCTCTGTTGTTATTCCGTTGGGTCGTTTCGTTCTTTTGCATCCGCTTTGAATAACGCTTGGATATCACCGGCGTAATCAAGTCCGCGTTGGGTTCTGGATTTTTCTTTTATTATATCGTTTTCAAGTGTCCTCGGTTCGGGATAAACACCGATATCATAAAAACTATCTGCTTGCCAGCCTGTACCTACACTCACCCATTTGCCTTTAAACCACGCAACTTGAACCAAACTTCCGTTTTCATTAAAATCGAGTATTATACCATAATTCATATCCCCTGAAGTTTTTAACGCCTCATGGATTACATAGTGATACACACTGTGACTTGCCCATCTGACACCATTATCTGTAATGTCTCCTTTTAGAACTTTATTATTTAAGCTCATCGTTTTGTCGCCTCTTACATTAGGGTGCATTTTACCCCACCCACCACGGCTTTCATTTCCGCAGCTACAGAACGCGTTGCCGCCCATCCAAAGAATTGTTCTGTTTATACCGGGGTCGGAAGGAGGACCATCAATATATACAAAATTATTCGTCAGACCGGCGAGTTCAATTTTTACCATTACGCCTTGCATGGCATTATAAACGGTTTTAGCGTTCATATTTGCCCTTGAAACAGTTGCATCTCTGACATATCGCGTAAGGGCGGGGACGATTATTGCTGCTAATATAGCGATTACGGTGATAACGACAATAAGTTCAATAAGAGTAAAGCCTTTAGCTTTTTTATTAAATTTCATATATTCGCCCCCATAAAAATGTTAATCTCCCCCCCTTGCGGTAGATTTTACCACAAGAGAGGGAGTTATTTTTAAAAAACTCTGCTAAACTTTTCAACCGAAGATAATCTGAAAGATTTCTCCTGCTGAAAACTTTGCTTATACCAAATTTTCTATGTTTATTATACTATATTTATATAGCCTTGTCAATAGTTTTGTGAATATCAGAGGTATAAATGTGTGAATTCTCTATTTTCTACAAAACAAACACCCGATATTTGTGTAAAAAGACAAAAAAATCGTTACTTAATACAAGATAAGCAACGAAATTTTCTTAATAAACTTAGCGTTGGTAGTCTGTCGCTCTGTATTCTGTATTCTGTCCTCTCGCTTCTGTCCTCTGGATCAGCAGGGGCAGAAGGATTCGAACCCTCGACACACGGTTTTGGAGACCGCTGATCTACCAGCTGAACTATACCCCTAAAGAGATAGATTTATGAAATTACTCTTATTATGTCCGTAAAATGTCGTTTTTGTATGGATAATAAATCCAAGTGGACCATCAGGGACTCGAACCCGGGACCTACCGGTTATGAGCCGGTTGCTCTAACCAACTGAGCTAATGGTCCGAAACAAATGCAAGTAATACAGCGGTGAGGCTGTATTACTAAGCATTTTTCGGAATCGGCGCTTACCTATCTTCCCGCCTCGTCACCAAGGAAGTATTTTCGGCGTATGTGAGCTTAACTTCTGTGTTCGGAATGGGAACAGGTGGAACCTCACAGCCATCAGCACCGGCGGGCGACCCGC
>JAISHV010000033.1 GCA_031262495.1 Ruminococcus sp. | reverse complement strand
GCAATTTGTGCGGCTTTTTTCACTGCCGCCGCTGTGGCTTCGGAGTTTACTGAGCCGCTTTTATTGATTCCCGCATTAACTTCTACGCCGCCGTCTGTGATGGTTACGGTTGAAGTTATACCTGTTTTTGATTTAAATTCTTGCGTATCGCCGGGGTTATATGCAGTAGGGTAGGAGTTATACGAAGTATCGTCTGTTTCACGTTCGGGAGTTTTAGTTTCTTCTGATTTTTGGTTTTCTGTCCATTTTGCAGTGAGGGTAACTTCTCCGGATAAACCGCTTATTGAAGTAATTTTTATATCGCCGTTATACCAACCGTCAAATGTATATCCCTCTTTTACCGGTGTGGGAAGTTCATCAAATTCATCTCTGAATCTGAAAATCTCTGTTGCTTCTGAATCATTGTCAGCTTCAAGCATTACAGCGGCAAAATCAGTGGTGAATTGTGCATATAACCAGTCGTCACCGTCTGTATATTCACCTTGCATTTTTATGTATTCCCAAGGCTCGCTATCGTCATTGCGCACTCTTATCAGAGATAATTCATTCAGCGTTATAGTGTTCTCTGTCAGTTCATTATAAAGCGCATTTTGATATGCGGAAGTTATAATAGTACCTTTAATAAGTGTGGGAGCAATACCTATAATACCGCTCGAACCACTAAAAGGCATCTCCGCTATTCCTGCTCTTGCTTCTAAATACCCGTCATCAACTGCTATGTTACTGTCTGATGAAGTGACAGAAATTCCGTAGCTTATAAAGGTGTCTGAAGCAGCAGTTATAACACTCGCCTTATCACAAATAAGTATGTCGCCTCTATGGAGTTCGATGCCTTCAGAAAAACCGGCAATGACGAGTGTTGAAAGATTTAACGTACATTCGGAAACAGTCAATTGCGGACAGTAGTATATGTTAAGAGCGGTTTCTCCGCCGTCGCCTCCGCCCGCTTGTACGTTCAGTGTTCCCGAACCTGAAATGCGAAGCGGTGCTGATGTTTGTATTGTTATTCCGGTTGGAGAACCGGAGCCGTAGAATGTACCTGTTATACTGTTGCTGCCTATTAGAATTATCTCTAAATCCCCGCTGTGATGGATTGTGAGAACATTTTCTGCTGATGATGTTAAATTCACGTTTTCAAGGATTAATTTGCGGGCGTCTTTATGATAAGTCATTATTCCGCCGCCGAATAAGCCGTTAGGAATTTCAGTGTATTCTAAAGTATCGGAAACATAGTATAAACCCTGCTCGTTTAATAATATGCCTAAATCAGCCGTTATCGGTGTCCACATAGCGTAAAGTGTCATAGGCGCGATTTCGTCAGCTAAAAGTGTAACCCTTTCTGTGTAAGAGGAATCTGTATACCACCCGCCGAAAGTATATCCTTTCTTTGACGGTTCGGGGAGGGTGTAAAATTGATTTGTGAATCTGTAAAGTTCTGCTGAATATTCACCGTTATTCAGCACTATATCATGGTCTATATGGTCACCTTCGGGCATAGGTAAGGGCTTAGTGTAATTATAAGCATTGCTTGTATTACCGAATAAAATCAACCCTCCGCTTGTAAATGATAAAATTACCTTATAACCGTCGATACCGTAAGAAGCTGACGATTCACCGCCGGTTGCCCAAAGCGTACCGCCTTCTACTGCTACTTCGCAGTTATTAACATAAAGACCGGTTGATTCTATTCCTGCCTGACTTGCTGTGGTTTGGAGCGTTCCGTCGCTTACATAAACACCGTTTCCTCCGCCGATGTATACGCCGAAGGAATAATCACGCGCATTACCGGCATTACTTATAATTTTACCGCCGATTTGTGTAACGCCGTTTTCGGCACTAATGCCGTATGTGCTTGAATTTATGCTTGTCCCGGCGGTTGCAAAAACCGTTCCGCCGAACACTGAAAGCTCGCTGTAAAACATTCTGATACCGACTGAATGATTGCCTGTATTATTGCCGCCGACAGCTGAAACAGTACCGTTCATAACCCTAATACCGCATCCGTTTGCGTATATGCCGAAAGAGGTGTTACTTGTGAAATCAGCACCTTTCGCCGCAAAAACACCGTCTCCGACAAATTCAACATCAGAATCAAAACGAGCACCGATACTATCACCCGAGGTTACCGAATTCCTGATACTGTCAGCTGTGGGCGTTGAAGACCTGCTTGTGAATCTGTTAAGTGACTGCTGCTCTATTCTTAAAGGCGATAAAGGCGATAAACCCGATTCAACACAAAATGCAACAGGAGCAGTTGTTGTGTAATCTATATTTGTCAGGACTAATGTGTTTGAATGGCTCATGTATTCCCAATTACCTATAAACACAGAAATCTCCGGGTAATCAGCAAGATATCCGTCGAAAGCAACTTCATACGCGCCGTAATACATTTTTCCGTCAGCTCTGAAATAGAGTGTTTCGTCAAAATTGATGACAGGCGCATCTGAATCCGCAAACGCTGTGAAGGGACAAGACAGCAGAATCAAAACTGCCGATAAAAATGCCGCGAGAGTTCTTTTTAAGTTCATGCAAGGTTCTCCTAAGAAATTTAAAGTGAAAATTACGGAAATTTTAGTACATAGAATTATGATTAACTGAAAATGTATAATTCGGTCTGAAAGACTTCTACAGCTAAAAGGCTTGTCATACGAAAAATATGAATAAATATACGCGCAATTATTGTGTAAATTTTAACGATATCTAAATTATATCATAACATTATGAATATTTTTTTTGTAAATTTATAAGAAATATAAAATATTTTATGTATCATTTTTGATTTTTCAGTTCTACGCAATTAACGCAAAGGCGATATTTGGATTTATTAAATTTTTAAAATATATTGACATGATTTCATTAATAATGTATAATATAAAAGTCCTCAGTTGAATACAGAACACGGTTTGAACGCGATTACAGAATAAGTTTTATTCGTGAAAATGCGTACCGTTTTAACTTTCCTTAAGACGCTTTTTTGTTGTCTATCTTTTAAAAAACTTCTAAAAAATTTCACGGCTTTCTGACACAACAAAGCCGTAATCTTACGAAACCGGAGGATGCGTGATACACAATAATTATGTATGAATTATGTATAATTGCGCAAAAAAATCTATGAAGAATCTTAACATTTCACCCCGCTTAATTTTATCATTTTTAATCGTTGCGGCTTTCACTCTCATTTTGGGAATCGTCGGTATTGTGACGTCAACAGTGCTTTCAGACCACATAACTTCTATGTATGAAGTTCCTGTTTTGGCGATTGATTCGGTTTCGGTTTTCCGTTCGCGATTAAACGAAATCAGGCTTAGCTCTCTTGAACTCGCAAGACAAGGCGATGATGCTACAGCCGTTACTGCATATGAAAAAGCTATCAATGCATATGAAGCGAATATCGACGCGGCAATGGAGATTTATAACGGTACATTCACCGATTGGTCAACCGAACCCGATTATGAAGAATTTACAGAAATTTTCCCGGATTTCATGGCTGATGTGCGCAGTATTATCGCGGCGGCGAAATCGGGCGGCGCTAAAGCGGCTTTAGCTGAATATGAAAAACATCAAACCGCTGCACAGGAAATAGTTGATACTATTGAGGATATGTCGGGCTATAATGTTGAGCTTGCAGAGAGTATGAAAATTACCGCTGACAATGTTTCGCTTACGGTTTTGATTATTCAGATTGCAGTTGTTTTTCTTGCAATTTTTGTCGCTGTAATGATTGCTCTTAATACTGCAAAAGGGATTGCAGGACCTGTAGGATACGTTACCGACATTTTAAAAGCCATAAGCAAAGAGGGCAGAACGGCATTTTCTGATGAAGAATGGGCAATGCAAAAGGCGATTGCCGCAGGTAAAGACGAAACGGCTGAATGTGCAAAATACCTCGGCGGGGTTGCGAATTCACTCAACGGTATTGCAGGTATTTTAGAGCGTGTTGCGGACGGCGACTTAACTGTTAAGCACAGGGCAATGTCCGACAAAGACGTTATTTCAAATTCAATTATTAAAATGATTGACAACCTGAATAATATGTTCAGTGAAATTGATAATGCCGCTGAGCAAGTTTCACTGGGTGCAAATCAGATTGCAGATGCTTCACAAAATCTTGCGCAAGGTTCTACCGAACAAGCGGCTACGGTTGAAGAACTTTCAGCTTCAATTCATGATGTGGCAGAGAAAACGAAAAAGAACGCAATGCTTGCAGACGATGCTTCAAAAATGTCTGTTTCGGTAAAATTAAACGCCGAAAAAGGTGCATCACAAATGTCAGAAATGACAGAAGCCGTAACCGAAATCAATACTGCATCACAGGATATTTCAAAGGTAATCAAAGTTATTGACGATATCGCGTTCCAGACCAACATTTTAGCACTCAATGCGGCGGTAGAAGCGGCACGTGCAGGCGAGGCGGGCAAAGGCTTTGCGGTGGTTGCTGATGAAGTGAGAAACCTTGCTTCAAAATCAGCGGCGGCGGCAAAAGAGACAGGTGCGCTTATCGAAAATTCAATGAAAAAAGCCGAACTCGGCTCATCAATTGCATCCGCAACGGCTGTATCACTTGCTGAAATTGTTGACGGTATTAATAAATCAACCGATCTTATTGCGGCGATTGCAGACAGCTCAAAACAACAGTCGAATGCGATTGAACAGATTAATGACGGCATTAATCAAGTTTCGGATGTGGTTCAAAAAACGTCTGCTACTGCCGAAGAATGTGCGGCTTCTGCCGAAGAACTGAACGCACAGTCAAGTATTTTGAATCAGCACGTTTCGCGGTTTACATTAAGATAGAAAATTTATATTAACAAAGCCCTTTCTGCTTATCATTGCAGAGAGGGCTTATTTTTTTTCTTAAAAATATAAATAATTATTTTTTGCAACAAAATTCGACAGCAGCATAGTATAGGGTAAAGGAGTATTGCCATGAAAAACTTAAAAATCGCTCCCCGTCTTATTGTATCTTTTTTGATTGTTGCGCTGTTTACGCTTATTTTAGGTGTAGTCGGCATAATTAGCTCTATAACACTGTCAGACGAAGTTTCAGCTATGTATGATGAACCGGTTACTGCTATAAATGCGGTTTCAACCATCAGAGGAAGTTTTAGTAATTTGCGTCTTGATACACTCGAACTCGCCAGAAAAGCCGACGACAAAAATGCAGTTAAAGACTATAAATCAGCTATTAATGCTTTCGATACAGAAATTCAAAATTCACTCAAAGATTATGATGCTACTATCACAAATATGAGTCTTGAATCAGCTTATAAAAAATTCAAAGAAGCGTATCCGAAATACTTAACTGACATTCAAAAGGTAATCGAATCAGCTGAAAAAGACGGCAGCAAAGCCGCACTTGAAGCATTTGATAAATACGACAAAGCCGCAGAGGATATAATTGATATCGTTGATGACATTGCCGCTTATAACGTCGAAATTGCCGCTGATTTAGATGCTCTGTCAGATAACACGGCTTTAACGGTTATAATTATACAAATCACAGTAATTATTTTTGCAATTGCAGCGGCGATTTTAATAGCAATAACTACCGCAAACGCAATCTCCAAACCTGTAAATTATATCACGAAGATTTTACGTGCAATCGGAAAAGACGGCAGAACAACATTCACAGAATCAGAATGGGCAGAGCAAAAACGTATCATCAGCGGGAAAGATGAAACCGCTGAATGTGCAGACTATCTCGGATATGTAGCGCGTGCGCTCAATGGTGTAGCAGGCATTTTAACCCGCGTGTCAGAGGGAGACCTCACCATAGAACACACAGCAATGTCAGACGATGATGTAATTTCAAAAGCAGTTATTAAAATGATTGACAGTTTGAATTCCATGTTCGGCGATATTAATCAGGCGGCAGAACAAGTTTCACTCGGTGCAAATCAGATATCAGATGCGGCACAGTCACTTGCCGAGGGTTCGACAGAACAAGCCGCAACCGTTGAGGAGCTTTCAGCCTCAATCGCAGATGTTTCGGAAAAAACTAAAAACAATGCCGAAAGAGCCGCAGATGCCGCAAATCTCTCTGTAACAATTAAAACTAATGCCGAAAAAGGCAATAATCAAATGGCTGAAATGACACAAGCCGTTACGGAAATAAATCAAGCTTCACAAGATATTTCAAAAGTAATCAAAGTTATTGATGATATTGCATTCCAAACCAACATTTTAGCGTTAAATGCGGCAGTAGAGGCGGCACGTGCGGGCGAGGCTGGAAAAGGCTTTGCGGTGGTTGCAGATGAAGTGAGAAACCTTGCTTCAAAATCAGCAGCGGCGGCAAAAGAGACAGGCGCGCTTATAGAAAATTCAATGAAAAAAGCCGAACTCGGCACTGCAATTGCCGCCCAAACAGCGAATTCGTTATCTGAAATTGTAGCCGGAATCAATAAATCAAGCGACCTGATTACAGACATAGCACAGTCTTCCGAATCACAAAGTATAGCGATTTCACAAATCAACGACGGTATCAGTCAGGTGTCTGAGGTTGTACAGAAAAACTCCGCAGTCGCAGAAGAAAGCGCGGCTTCCGCAGAGGAACTGAACGCACAGTCGGAAGTGCTTCAAGGTCATATTTCACAGTTTAAACTTAAAAAATAGTTTGAAATTAAGAGCTTGCGCATTTTAAATTTGCGGAAGCTCTTTTGAGTGTAACTATTTAGATACCATAGTTTATGTGATGAAATAACGAAAATCGGCAGATGAAATTGAACTTCACCCGTTGATTTTGTGATATAGCGTTGACAGATGGTGTTTTGTGATGTATAATGTAAGAGGAGCAATGCCGAAAGGGATATTACAGCGTGACAATTGCCCGCGATTTACCGAGCCTGATGAAGACGAGAATTTGGTTTTAGATTATATCGAGATTTTTTGCTTATAAAATTTATAAAATTATTGAGATTCAAGATATTTATTGAAGATAAAATTCAGCTTTTTGTTTAGAAAATCGAAGGTAAAACCTACGGATTCGTTCGATTTAATTTCTAATTTTACCGTGAAGATTTTTTGAGTTTTTATCACCGAATAAAACGAAAAATCGTTGGGTAGAATAAGATTTTTGAATTGATTCGGTCGATAGTTTTTAAGATTTGTTCGATAGATAGTTGAAACAAAACCGTGATTTTTGAAAACATTTTTTTCGTCATTATTAGAATTGCATTCTCGGGTAAACAATGTATGTGCAATGACACATTCCACATACTGTTTACTGTGGGGCACCCCCAGACCCCCGTCGGAGCGGTTTTCACCGCCCGTTAAGTCAGCCTAAAAGTCCGAGTTCGGACGTTTGATGCTGACTGCTGCGCCTGCTTTGCGGGCTACTTTTGCGGAAGGATTTTTTGTGAGATTTTTGAAAAATTGAGGTAGATGAGCGGTACATTTTTCGAACGATATCTTACGAAATACTTCGTAAATTTATTAGTTGAAAATGCAAATTTAACAAGGTATAAATTCATTTGATTTTTGCATTTTTCTCGCTTTATTTACGTTTCGCTTCGACAAAAAACTGATATATGGCAAAATATAGGGTTGACAGTTGGTTTTTATTGATGTATACTGGAAGAGTAAAATCTGCTAATGGTACGATTAAAGAGGTATAAGTAAAATGACTGAATACGCACTAATTCTATATTTTGACAATGAAACAACTACTCGATTTCAATCGCTGATAGGAATAGCCGAAAACGCTTGTAGTAACAGCTATATGACAAAGCCGGCTGTTATTCCTCCCCACGTAACAATCTGTTATTTTAAGACAGAATCTATTGATATGGTAATTCCTTTGATTGAAAACAAAATTTCCAATATCAGTCAAGGCACATTATCTTGGGCATCGCTTGGTGCGTTTTCATATTCAACATTATTTGCTACCCCGGTGTTAAATGAGTATTTGCTTGAAATTTGCACGGTATTCAACGACTTGCTGATTAACCATGTCGATTTAGTTGATTATTATAAGCCTTTTTCATGGATGCCGCATACTACGCTTGCGACAAAGCTCACTAAAGAACATATGCTTTTTGAATTTGAGTCTGTAATTTCAGAATTTACGCCTCTTGTGGGAACTACAACTCATTTAAGCTTAGTAAGGTGTGAGCGGTTTTCTGAACTGAAAACATGGGAGCTACAGAGAGGGGAAACTGTGGAATGATAAACCACAATTCAAAATGGGTTAAACAAATCCTTGACCTTCAACATGAAGACGGCAGTTGGGGCTTCTTTCATACGCTCAGTAATCCCACAAAGGCACAGCCAATGACTACGGAGCAAGCTTTGCGGCGGTTGCGCGTGTTGGGCTTGACTAAGGATGACGAGCCGATAAAACGAGCGATTGCTCATATGGAGCGTCTTCTTACAGATGAAATACCCGGTCTGGATCGCATTGAAAAATCGCCGAATTGGGCTATCAATCGTTCGCGAATCATCGCGGCTGACATTTTGCGCTTTGACCGCACAAATAGCATTGCTTTAGGTATTGCGAAGCGTTGGGTTTTGGTGATGGAGCAAGCTTGTGCAAGTGGTACAGTTGATTTTGACGTTTATCTGTCATGTTATTTGAATGAGTTTGGCATTCCGCTGATGATAAACGCCGACAAAGCTAAAAAGCAATGTGGGAATGACATATGCAACTATTATCCCGCTGTGATGTACGCTGGTTTGCAGACCGAAAGAGCAGAAAACGCGTGGCTTGATTATTTGTTACAGTATCAAGGCGGAATGTATTACGTTTATGAAAAACCATTGAATATTGTTCCTACCGTGTTCGCTTCAAAACAAACGAGTTATTGGCTTGCGGCGTTGGAAGTCATCGCCGATTATCGCCTTGCGCTGAAAAAGCTCGGCTTTGTCGTGGATTATCTCATGCAAAATCAACTTTCGCCACACGTGTGGGACTTGGGGCAACAAGCGAAAGACGGCATATATTTTCCGCTGTCCGATTCGTGGCGAAAAGCAGAGGATAGGCAACGTGATTGCACGGTGAGAATACAAAAACTACTGGACAAGCTAACGCTGAAGGTGCCTTTTTTAACCTATGATGAACTTGTCACCGATTGTGATATAAAAGTCCGCGATGAGAATCACGAACGCATAACAAAGATGTTCTATGGCTATTCGCGGCGTGTCAGCGGAAAAAGTGGTTTATGGGTAGAAATAATGGGCAAAATCCTCGATGTTGATTTTTCGGGAGCAACTATGACTACAGGCTGTTTCAACAGCGTAAACGACGGCAAAGAACCGCCCTATGATAACCCTGACTGCTACATAAAAATGAGTGATGATACGAGAGTTTATGTATACGGTGCAGTACAGAACGGAGAACTGAAACAACTAAAAGATAATGAATATGTTTTATATGCACTGTCTGATACAGTAACAGACAATATCGAACGTCGTACGGACAAGCATATATTTATGAGATGAATTCTAAGTGGAGGGCATGAGATGCCTAAATGTGAGTTGACGACTATGGTAATGATACAAGACCCTGAAACAGGCAAAGTGCTTGTACAGGAGCGGGTGAAAAGTTGGAAAGGGTACGCCTTTCCCGGCGGTCATATTGAGGACGGTGAAAGCCTTTATGATTGCGCTGTACGTGAGGTTTTTGAGGAAACGGGGCTATCTGTTCGGAATTTAAAATCCTGCGGTTTAGTGCATTGGTATAATAATAAAATCGGCGACCGTATGATGATTTTTCTTTACAAGACCACTGATTTTGAGGGAGAGGTTATCTCTAATGACGAGGGTCAAAATTTCTGGATGGATGTAACCGAACTCCGCGCCGCCTTAAACACCGGTAAACAGACAAACAGTTTTTACGTATATCAGTCACTATTTTTTGAGGATAAATACAGCGAAGCTTTCGGTTCGTGGAATGATGATGAACCGTGGGAGATGGAGTATAGATGAATATAACTTACAGAAACACTATCACTGTTGAGGATTATAATACGTTGCGTAAATCGGCAGGATGGAAACCTATTCACGCAGAGCAGGCAGCGGCGGGTCTCACAGGGAGTGCGCTTATTGTTGCGGCGGCGGATGGAATGAAAACTATAGGGACAGCACGGCTTGTGTGGGACGGCGGTTATGCCGCGCTTATTAAGGATGTATTGGTGTTACCGGAGTATCAAGGGCAAGGTATCGGTACGGAAATGATGAATTGTATCATGAACTTTTTGCGTGAAAAACTAAAGCCCGGTTACAGCATACAAATTGACATGATGGCAGCTTTTAGCAAAGAAGGTTTTTACGAGAAATTCAGTTTTACCTCGCGTCCGCGCGAAAATCGCGGCGCGGGAATGGATATGTGGCTCAAAGGAGACTAATAAATTAACAAAATGGTTGAAGGAAATTGTGTTATGAACCTTAATAAAAACAAAAAAATCATCTTTTGCGAACTTGAAGAACGCCATCTACCGAGCCTTATGAAGCTATACGAGCAATTCGGATTTCCTATTGATACGGATTATGATTATACAGAAAATTCCAGAAAATCCTTAGACAGGGAATAAAATATTTCGATGCGGTTGATGGAGATAACGTTCTCTCGACCTGTTATATCGCGATAATTCGTGACCTCACTCACGGCGGAAAACCGATTGCATTTATCGAAAATGTCGTTACTGATGAAAAATACCGCCGAGAAGGTTTAGGGCGAATTGTTATGCAAATGGCGATTGATTATGCTCAGGAATGTAACTGTTGCAAAGCTTGCCTTCTCAGTTATGCTTATCGCGAAGAAGCTCATAAATTCTATGAGAGTTTGGGCTTTGATGGAGATTTAAAACGTGGGTTTGTGATTATGTTTTAAAGGAGGATTGCTGTTATGCCGCTTGTAAAATCGAAATTGTTAAGGATCAATCGGATTGAATCCTGTCACGACCCGCGAAACCCGAATAGCGGAGCGGTTATGCAAAAAGCCGGACTTTTTTATGAAGGTACGGCAAGGCAGGCTGACAAAAACAATCAAGAGGGATTTTGTGATGCTTGTTATTACGCGATTTTATCGGAGGATTGGAGGGCGGCGATATGAAACAACCAACCCCACAAGTCATCATTCACGAGCTTAACAGTCTCAAAAACTACACTTTCACCGTGATTTTCGCGTTAGAAGGAAAAGTTAGCGGTCAATGGCTCTACTGCCGCCACAAGAACCGCGAAACTTGGGAAACTGCGGGCGCACACCTCCACATCCATCTGTTCCCGCGCTACTTGGATGATGATTTTCCCTCCGCGCCGATTGATTATCGGGAGACTGAACCCGCGCCGTATGAGGATTACAAAGAGTATCTGTGGTTATTGAACAGATGAGGAAGGAATTGAAAATAAAGAGTAATATGCCAACTCAATCCGCTAAACCACACTTCACAATTATTCCATACGCTGAAAAGTATCGTGATGATATGCTGTTTTGCTTTTTATCTGCCAAGGACGCGGTTGGTAAATATGCTCCTGATGGAATTGACCCAAAACCACACCTGCGGGATGATATGCTCGATATTCAAAGCAATTACTTTGAACGTGGCAATGCGTTCTATTTAGCGATTGACGATAACGACAGAGTTGTCGGTATGCTCGGCACGAAAATGACTGCAGCGACTGAACTGAAGTTAAAACGCTTATTCATAAAACCGGAGCTTAAAGGATGCGGCATTGGAAGTAAACTCCTCACGAAAGTCGAAGAATATGCGCTTGGCAAAGGCGTAACCACCCTTCACACCGATTTTGCGTATTGGTACAGGGAAGCAGCAAGATTCTACACTGCAAAGGGATTTACCACCGCCGACCCACTCCTCGACAAGGAATACTGCGTACATATGGTTAAGAAGATTGGAGCGATAGAGTCATGAACCTAATCAAGCCGCCAAAGCTGACCCGGCGTTCTTCTTAGCAGAGCTGAAAGGCGAACCGAAGCCTGATAATAATGAAATTACGGAGTACAGCCGGGTGAGTAAAAATGAAGCCGTGCGGCTCATCGGCAATCGTGATTATATGGCGATATTGGAACAAGCAGAAAGGAAGATATAACATGGATATAAAAATAGATATTTCAAACACTACACTCACAACAGACCGATTGATTTTGCGTCCGTGGTGCGTAACCGATTTGGATGACTTATATGAATACGCATCTGTTCCCGGCGTTGGTGAAATGGCTGGGTGGAAACATCATGAATCAAAAGAGGCTTCGGCGCAGATTCTAAAAAGATTTATCGAGAAGAAAGAAGTCTTTGCGGTCACAGATAGAGAAACAGGAAAAGCAATCGGCTCATTGGGCTTACACTATTCATGGGCAAATGATGATGAGCAATTTGCAAGCCTTCGACAAAGAGAAATCGGTTATGTGCTGTCAAAAGCCTATTGGGGCAGGGATTGATACCCGAAGCGGTTATGGAAGTCATTCGCTTTTGCTTTGAGGATTGCGGTTTAGAAGCCGTCACCTGCGATCACTTTCGCAGCAATCCACAGTCAAAGCGCGTTATTGAAAAATGTGGGTTTGAGTTTGTGAAAGCAAGCACATTTTATGCGAAGCAACTTGACCTTACCGTGGACGATATGAAATATATATTATTTAAAGAAAAATGGGAGGCGGCTAAATGACGGAAACTATTCACTTCCCCTCCCTCACCGTGTGTCTTGACATGGCGGGCTGTCCGAATCGGTGTTAACATTGTTGGTTAGGCGTTACGCCAAACGGACGATTGAATGAAAATGACCTACGTTATGTCGCGGAAAAGTTTCGCCCGTTCACTGATAATTTAACCGTTGACAGTTGGTATCGTGAGCCGGATTATCTCCCTGAATATAAGCGATTGTGGGAAATTGAACGCGAATTGTCCGACTCAAAACGCGTTCCACATTGGGAACTGTTGAGCGTGTGGAGAGCGGCTCGTGACCCGGAGTATGTGCCGTGGCTTAAATCATTGGGTGTAAATGCTTGTCAAGTTACGCTGTTTGGCGGGCGTGAAAAGACAGATTTTTATACCGGACGAAAAGGCGCATACGATGAAATTATCAGTGCAATAGAGCAATTAATAAATGCGGAAATTACACCACGTATACAGGTCTTTATAAATCAAGATAATATCGGAGATTTACAAGCGGTAGTCGATTTAATCCGCGAAATGCAACTTTTCGCATTCGTTCATCAAGGCAGTTGCGACGGCGAAAACGCGAAATTATACGATATTCGTGTTACGCCTAAGGATTTAGAACAAGTGCCGCCGCTTTTGATCGATTATTCACTTAAGCATTTTAATAAAGATAATTTCATTGACGTTTTCGGTAAAACCGAACGCGAATTATATGCGGAGCTTTCAAGCAGCACAGAAATCGGCGGCACAGTCACCGACACCCCGACTTTCTATGTAGACAAGGATTTCAACGTCTATCCGAATATAACCACACCCTCGAAATACTGGCTTCTCGGCAACTTGAGAACCGACGATGCGGAAACAGTTTTATGCCGATATCTCAATGATGAATCTACAGCTCAATGCGTTCGTAAAACTGTTTCTGTAGGCGAACTTGTTAAATCTTGCGGGGATTTTGAAAGTGAGAAGTTATTTTCAAAAGGTGATTATATAGATTTTCTGGTGAATAAATACTGTGAGGGATTATATGCTGACTGAAGAAATGAAACGTTATATCGCAGATCCATGTAAAGCTCTCTCCACTGCTTACTGGAAAAAAGATGCGTTTCCAATACCCGCTGGAATCAGAATTGAACACGCCGACAACAGTGAACATGATATAGCTAACAGCACGGCATATTTCCGAATGGTGCATTATCCGCACGGAGAATATGAAACGACTTTACCGTCTGTGTATGAGTACGCAGATGTACATATGCCAGATCAGGCAGAGATGGTTGCTGACCTCTTAAACCGCTGTTATCTCGACAGTAGTTTCACTCCACAAGAAATTGTGAATTGGATGAGTTATCCCGTTTACAAGTCGGATTTGTGGATTTTCATTGTTGATGCAGAGAAAAAAGCTCCTGTTGAACTTGGTATTGCGGATTTTGATATGATAATTAGTGAAGGTTCACTTGAGTGGATTCAAGTGTTGCCCGAATATCAACGGAAGGGTTTAGGACAAGCAGTAGTGAATGAATTGCTTCGTCGAATGAGTAATTACGCCCGTTTCGTTACGGTCAGCGGGCAGATTGACAATCCGAATAATCCTCGCGAACTGTACAGAAAATGCGGTTTCACGGGTGATGATATATGGATAGTTAGCAAAAACTCCCAATAGAAAGTGTAAAATGTATGTTTATTAAAAAAGAAAACCTAACAATCCGCAACGCCACAGCAAAAGATGCAAACCAGTTAGCGGCTTGGTGGAACGACGGCACAGTAATGTCTCATGCGGGATTCCCTAACGGTCTTGGCACAATTCCCGAAAAGATCGCCGCCGATTTGGCGAGTGATTCGGACGAAACAACCCGCCGTCATATCATAGAACTATCCGGCAAGCCCATCGGCGAGATGAACTATCGTAATCTTGGCGATAAAACCGCGATTATCGGCATAAAAATTTGTGATTTTGCCGAGCAAAACAAAGGCTACGGCACAGTTTTGTTGATCGTATTCATTGACGCGTTGTTTCGTTATATGGGATATGAAACAATCGACATAGATACAAATCTCACAAACACCCGCGCTCAAAAAGTTTACGAGCAGAAATTGGGTTTCCGTAAAATTTGCGTGAATGAAAATTCGTGGAGAAATCAGCTTGGAGAGTTACAATCGCAGGTGTGTTATATGCTGTCAAAGGAAGATTGGCTTACAACACATCCGAATGTAGAATATGTTTTTATTCGTCGTTCTGATACATCCGACATATCTATTCTCACGCCAATGACACTAACGCTCTACGCCGGCGACCACACATATGATGAACTTGCAGATGAAAACACCGCATTGCTCACCAGTTATAATGATGCAGTTTTTATCGCCTTTGACGGTGAAAGTGCGATTGGTTTTACACATATTTCTCTGCGTCATGACTATGTGGAAGGGACAGAAGGCGGCACTATAGGTTATCTTGAAGGTGTTTACACCGTTGAAAATTATCGAAACAAAGGTATTGCCCGCGCCCTTGTTTCAGTAGGCGAGAAATGGACGCAAAGCAAAGGTTGTAAAGAGTTTGCCAGCGACTGCACACTCGAAAATACAGAAAGCTTACGGTTTCATCTTAAAATTGGCTTTGAAGAAGTCGGACGTATTATCTGCTTTAAGAAAGATTTGGAGGGCTAAAAATGACCGCACAATTTACCGATCTGTGCTTAATAAGCAAAGATGTATTGAATCTCGTAAATTTTTACGAAAAACTGTTTGACGTAAATGCAAGCGAAAAGAGCGAATACCATTCCTCCGTAAATATTGGTGGGTTATCGCTAACTATTGACGCGGCAGATATTGCGGATGGTGATTCGGTTTTCTCTTATGTGAACTGTAAATCTTCCGACAACACGATAATTTGCTTTAACGTTGATGATGTGGATACTGAGTACACTCGTGTCCTCGCTCTCGGTGCAGTGACGCTTAATGAACCGACAACTCACACATGGGGAGCAAGGTCATTTCAGTTTCGCGACCCGGACGGGAATATCCTCAATTTCAGAACTATTTCAAAAGGAGCGAAATAGAAATGACCCACAAAGGAACACAAATCCTTGAATCCACAATACGCACCATTCTCACGGATGGATCGCAATCCCTCGCTCTCGATTTTGTTGCTCATTTGCATTCTTGCAACGTGGAGTTTGAACGCAGTGTGACTGATTACTGGGCGGATAAATTTTATTGGTACATAAAATATCGTAAAGAATTTGTTGGTTTCATATTGATTAATGGTTACGGTGATGTCGACGACAAAACTGAGCCGGAAGGGTGGATTTTTTGGACAGACAAGTATATTTCCGACACATTTGCTAAATATAAAGTGATGAGCGAACAAAAGAAATCGCATATAATCATGTTGATATCGGTACTTGCGGCGGTGGAATAAATGTTAATTTATTTGGTAAGGATTTTTTCCCTGTCTGCAACGGCACAACTTTCCGCTTCAACAATCCGAACAGCGAAGAAATTGAATGTGTAAAGAAACTGATTGAGATACGAATCAAAGATATTATGACCAAAAAGAAAGGGGAACACACATGACCATTACATATAACGACACACTAAAAACCCTCCCCTTCGACCAACTACACCGCCTATTTACAGCTGTAGGTTGGTCGGACGACGAACCTTTGCCTGAAAATATGAAAAAAGGTTTTATGCAATCGTGGCTCAACTCCACGCTTGTTGTGTCTGCATGGAACGGGGATAAACTCGTCGGTGCGGTGCGTGTTTTATCCGACACGATTTTTCGCTCTGTAATTTATGACCTGCTTGTTGACCCGGATTATCAAGGCATTGGTATCGGTAAAAAACTTGTGGAAATGTGCATTGCTTATTATCCCGATTCAGAATGGCTTGTAGGAATGGATAAGAAAAATATCGGGTTTTACGAAAAATGCGGATTCAAACCGACACTTGAAACAGGTTGTTTTATGGTGATACCGTGTAAATTATTTTGATTAATACCCCTCGCCCGCCACCGTCAAAAAACCAAATGAAAAAAAAGCAAACTATAATAAGCTTGCTTATAGAATAGAATAGAGTACAAATCATGACAATAAAATTCTCAAAAGCATTCGACCTTGTTTTTCACGCGCTTACATATATGAAGGTTGATAATGCTTCAAACATTTATAATTTCTATTATGTAGAAATTATGTCAAAGCAAAAGCAAAAAGAGAACTTCACATACGACATTTCATCCGCTATGTCCACACTTTGCCGTTATTACAATGCTAATTTCGAGCGGCTCGGTATGATAAACTTTCTTCCTTTTTATTGTGCCGATTATAACGATTTAAAAAATTGTTTTATGCAAAATGAATGCTTTACGAA
>JAISHV010000031.1 GCA_031262495.1 Ruminococcus sp. | reverse complement strand
GCAATTTGTGCGGCTTTTTTCACTGCCGCCGCTGTGGCTTCGGAGTTTACTGAGCCGCTTTTATTGATTCCCGCATTAACTTCTACGCCGCCGTCTGTGATGGTTACGGTTGAAGTTATGCCTGTTTTAGATGTGTAATTTTCAGTATCAGCCGTGGTGTAGGTTGGAGCGGGCGGGTATGACGTATATGAAGGGTCGAATGTAGGAGTGTATGAGGGGAAAATAATATCAGGTTCTTTCGGTTCTTCGTCAACCGGCATTTCCACTTGGAAAACGGGAGAAGGTGTTCCGCTCATTCTCGCGCCTGTATCGCTCGGGGCGGTCGCGGTGAGTTCCAAGAAATCGTTCATGTTTATAGTTCCGTCCGTGTTTCTGGTTATAGTACTAAAAGTAAGGCTCTCGAACCACTCGGCTGCAACTTCATTTAATACTGAATTCACAGAAATTGACTTACTTTCGTTCCAATAGTAATTGGTTGTATTATAAAATTTTGTAATATCCTGTCTGCCTCGAGGCGAGGTGCGGTCTCTTACGTCTGTATATTCGGTGCGAAATGAAAGAAACCCAGTCACGGAGTAATCGGTGTTAACGACACTATTGGAATCGTCACCATAAGGATCCAACTGAACATTATAACGTTCGTTATTGAAAGCGGTACTGTTTAGAATTATGGCATCATGTGCACCCATTTTCATTCCGCGTGCTTCGCGTGCAGCTATTCGTTCTTCTGGGGGAAAGTCACTTGCTTTATACAGTTCTTCGGCAACGTCACCTGAACTAATCCCCGCCCATTTATTATCGAAAGCAATACTATTTATTAATATATGGTAACCGGAAATGCGACCGGAGCCGAGTTTAAAACCTCTGCCGCTTCCGGCAGGCGTATTATTCAGAAGATAACCGTTTTTATAGGCAACAGAATTTTGGATGACAACTTGTCCGATAGGTCCTGTTTCAACCGCGGCGGATATATCAAATCCGTCATCCGCGTTATGATGCGCGATACAACCGTCAAAAACATTGTTATCACCGACAGTGAGTGAAGCCGCGAAACCGTCTGCCAGATTGCCTGACCCGGCGTTGCCGTAAGACGAACAGTTTAAGATAAGATTGCCTGACGGCCATTCTGCTTTCGTGTCAGTCGGCAGATATGTACAAATCTCAATACCCGTGCCGCCGTTGCCGTATGTGTTTATTTGATCTAAGGTATTGTTGTTGCCGGAGACCAGAACACCGGTTACGCCATCAGCGGTATTTGTCACATCAAATCCCTGCAAATACCAATAATCAGCGGCAAGTACCACACCGGCGTTTAATACAGGGCGGTTTTCCGGGTCACCCATCAGTGTAATGCGTTGTCCTGCTGTTCCGTCAATACCACGCGCAATGACAAGGGGTTTGTTCAATGAATATGTACTCCCCATAAGGAAAATAGTCTGTCCGGGAAGTGCCTGTTCTACAGCTGTGTAAATATCTAGCGGGGATTTTTCAGTGCCTCTCCCGTCAGCCGAACCTGTCGGTGAAACACAGATAACAGTTTGACCTGCCGCTACTGATGCTGACACCCGTAACTCTGTCTCGGGCACCACTAAGTAAATCATCACAACTGACAAAAATAATGTGAAAATCCTTTTTAAGTTCATGCGAAGTTCTCCTTAAATAATACTAAGAAAAAATAGTGGGATTATAGAAAATATTTATTGTAAAAATGCAATGCTGTTAAATTTATGTGTATTAATTTAATAAGCTATTGATATTTTATCATATTTTAATACTATTGTCAAGTAAATTTAACGAAAAAATCGGATTTAAAAATTTATTGAAAAAATCTTATATAATGGTTTTTTCAGAAAAAACCCGGAATTGATTATTTTATCTTGACAAACGACTCGAATTGTGGTATAATGCGAAAAAGCGTGTAAAATCAAGGAGTAAGCAATGACAAGAATTCTTATCTGTGACGATAACAGCGAGGATTTAAGCGAAATCGCGAAAATCACAGAGGATTTTTATAACGGAACGAATGTTTCTGCTGCGTCTTGTTCCGTGCTGAAATTTTCCGATCCCCTGAAAGCTCTTGAATATGTCGAGGACGGTAATACGATTGATATAGCGATTCTCGATATTTTAATGCCGAAAATGAACGGAATGGAGTTAGCGGCAAACATACGCGGTATCGGCTTCTCCGGTTTCCTTATCTTTTTGACATCTACTAATGATTTTGCGGCTCAAAGCTACTGCGTCAAAGCTTTTTCTTACATACTCAAACCCGCCAAGAAGCAGGAAGTAAGCGATCTTCTTGAGACAATTGAAAAAGCGCGGCTGATTAAAGATCGCAGCGGGTTTCCCTTAACGCGCAGAGGCGGCGTACGGTTTGTGCTATATACCGAGCTTTGTTATATTGAGGTTATAAATCATCAACTGCACTTTCATCTTATTGACGGTGAGATTATCAGCATTTACGCCACGCTTAAAGAATATTCGGAAATCTTGCTTCGTGAGCCGCAGAACTGCCGCCCGCAAAAGAGTTTTATCGTTAATCTTGATTATGCCCGTAATTTTGAAAAAAGTGCGATATTTATGAGAGACGGTAAGCGTATATCCGTTCCGAAAGATTTTGAAACCCTCAAGGAAAAATGGCTTGAACGTATGTTCGGGGGCGGGCAACCCGCCGGTTGATTCGCGATGGTAGTCTTTCAGAAACTTCTATACGCTCACCGCGTAGAAGATATTAGAATAATATATAGAAAACATAGTGACAAAAGTGACAAAAGGGCATATTGTCACTATAAATCAGAAGATAATCAGTCACCTCTACGCGGTGATAAAAGGGAGCATCGTAGTTGCTACACAACTACAGCCTCTAAGCAACTTCTACGCGGTGAGCATCTTTAAACTCGTGAAAGACTTCCATCGCGAATTAACTGCCGACTTGGTCGGCTTGGTGATATAAATGAAAGAAATAACAACGGCGGTTTTCCCTATTCTGACAGTATTTACGAATTTCTCGATAATGGTAATTTGTTTACAGCGAAGAAAATCACTTCTCTTTACGATTCTTGTTATGGCGGCGCTCGTTGCCGCAAATTTTGCTTTCGATATAGCCCTCGAGATATTCGGGCTGGTCGATCCGATTAAAGGATATCGCTCCCTTTTATATTTACCGTTTATGATGTATCTTTTTAAGGGGCTTATTTTTCAAAGGGTATTCGGGTTCTTTGTGCCTATGGCGCTGACCGCTACGGTAATACTCCCCGCCGAAATGATTGCACGGAATTTTACTCAGTTCGGCGAATTCTGGTATTGGTTTGCGATGTTTGCGTTTCCCGCTGCGGCGCTTCTCATATTAAACCTTTTGATATGGCGTTTCGGGAAAAATCTGATGCAGAAAATGTTCGCATACGGTACTGAAAAAGAATGGTCGCTTTATGCACTGTCCTCGATTATATGCTTTTTTCT
>JAISHV010000009.1 GCA_031262495.1 Ruminococcus sp. | reverse complement strand
GGGGGGGGGGGGGGGGGGGGGGGGGGGGGCGGGCCGCCCCCCCCCCCCCCCCCCCCCCCCCCCCCCCCCCCCCCCCCCCCCCCCCCCCCCCCCCCCTGCAAGACATTCAAACGGACATTCACAGACATTCATATCGACATTCATATTGACGTTCAAACGGACATTCAAAGTCGCCTCTGCACGGGGTAAAAACCCTCAGATAACGAGAATATGCTCTGTGTTCATATCCTGTGTGCCTGTGAGCGAACTGCCCTTGTCTTTGGCGTATTTAATATAATCTATTATCTCATCCGTTATACGTTCGCCCGGGGCTAATACGGGTATGCCCGGCGGATAACACATTACAAATTCTGCACTTATAAACCCTTCGGCATTTTCTATAGGAACGCTTTTTACATTTGAATAGAAAGCATCTTTCGGGGACATTTCTACAATCGGCTTTATATATTCGGATTTTAAGAGACCGGCTTTGTCTTTGCCGAAACGGCGTTTTATCATTGCCAGTGCAGATACAAGCCGTTCAATGTCTTTCCATTTATCGCCGTCTGAAATATAACAAAGGAAATTCGCCATATCGCCGAATTCTATTTGAATGTCAAATTTATCACGCAAAAGGTCGTATACTTCAACCCCCGCAAGCCCGATATCACGCGTATGCACGGAGAGTTTCGTCAAGTCGAAATCAAATATGTCGTTATTATTTTTGAGTTCCGCGGAAAATGCTCTGTAGCCGCCGATTTTCGCGATTTCGCCCCGCGCATAGTCGGCTGTGGCAATGATTTTATCTGAAATTGCCCGCCCCGATAATGCCAAACGGCGGCGTGAAATATCCAAGGAAGACATTAAAAGGTATGAGGCACTTGTAGTTTGCGTGAGGTTGATTACTGAACGGACATACCCCTCTGACATATGCTTTCCGAGCAGCAGGAAACTGCTTTGAGTAAGTGAGCCTCCCGACTTGTGCATAGAAACTGCCGCCATGTCAGCACCCGCTTCCATAGCACTCACAGGGAGGTTTTCGTTAAAATAAAACTGTGTCCCGTGGGCTTCATCAACTAAGACTTTCATGCTGTAGCCGTGGGCTATCCGCACAATTTCACGCAAATTTGAACATATACCGTAGTAAGTAGGGTTATTTATAAAGACAGCTTTTGCATCTAAATTTTCGGCGATAGTGCGTTTTATGTCTTCAAGTTTCATACCAAGCGGTATACCAAGTTCGTCATCAACGCCCGGATTAACATAGACAGGGATTGCACCCGCTAAAATGAGTGAATTTATCGCACTGCGGTGGACATTTCGCGGCATAATGATTTTATCACCCTGTTTTACGGCTGATAAAATCATTGAAGAAACAGCGGATGTAGTGCCGCCGACCATGAAAAAACAATGTGCCGCACCGAAAGCCTCCGCCGCTAAGCTTTCGGCATCTTTTATTACCGAAACAGGGTGGCAGAGGTTATCAAGGGGTTTCATTGAGTTTACGTCAACGTCTAAACAGGTTTTCCCCAAAAACTCCGTGAGCTCGGGATTCCCTTTGCCGTGCTTATGCCCGGGTACGTCAAACGGTACAACCCGCGCTTCACGGTAACGCATTAACGCATCAAATATAGGTGCTTCGTTTTGGTTCAATAGTTTTCCTTTTTTCTTGGGGGATTTTGTATATTCTGTAGGGGCGGGCGCCCTCGCCCGCCCGCACACTATCAATCGCCAACCTTTTGCTAAAAACACAAACTACTATAATTATGTTTTTACCCAAATTTACGTATTTTAGATTGGGCGGGCGGGCGAGGGCGCCCGCCCCTACGGATTATAAATTAATTTTATATCAGGCGATTTCGTGATTTCCGTAATCTAACCTCTAACCTCTAACATCTAACCTCTATGTTAATATATGTTTACCCCCGAAAAGATTTCAATCATTTCGCGTTTTAGAGCATCGTTTATTTCGAGGCGGCGTTTCGGGGCTAATTCGTAGGTATCTGTATTAAAGAGATAATTTTGAAGCGTAATCTCTTTAATCATCATTTTTGTATGAAATATATTCGCCTGATAGACGTTTATATCGACTGCATCATAACGCTCGAGTGTATCGTTTTTGATGTAGTCTTGAATAGAGGTTATATTGTGGTCGATAAAGAGTTTTTTGCCTGTTTCGTCGCGTGTAAAACCGCGAACGCGGTAGTCTATCGTAATTATATCGGAATCAAAACTGCCGATTAGATAATCCAGTGACTTAAGCGGTGTAATTTCACCGCACGTCGATACGTCAATATCAACGCGAAATGTCGTTATAGCATTATCGGGGTGAAACTCCGGGTAAGTATGAACTGTCAGATGGCTTTTATCCAAATGCCCTGCTAAAGACTCCTTATTCGGCACCATACGGATATTTGACGCCATATCGAGTTCGTTTTCGGTGAGTTTTTCTTCTGATATCAAAAGCGTAACAGAAGCTCCCTGCGGCTCGTAATCTTGTTTTGAAATATTTAAAACATACGCGCCGATCATCTCTGTAACGTCGCATAAAATCTTTGTCAGACGGTCGGAATTATACACGTCGTCGATATATTTTAAATAGTCCTGTTGTTCTCTTACACTTTTAGCATAACATACGTCATAAATGTTAAAGCTTAAAGTTTTTGTAAGATTGTTAAAGCCGTAAAGCTTTATCTTATCGTTTGGCGGGATAAACCCTTTGAAGTCTGACAATTTTTCTCACTCCGCTAATAAAAATTTTCTGTTAAAAACGCGATACTGCGTTCTATGCTGTCTTTTGAATTGCCCCAGTCTGCATCTTTTCCGCTGTTTCGGTAATCGTACATACTGCAAAAATGCGATACGTCACCGTAAAGTACGTCAATATAATTTTTCACAAGCAAAAGCATTAGATTTGAAAACGATTCAAGTTGTTTTTTGGATAAATAATCGGGGGCGGCGGCTGTAACTTGCTGAAAATGCGGCAGACAGATAAACTCCTGTTCTCGTATGAGCCCCGTATCATCAGCCGCCATTTCGCAAAAGGTTTGGATAAGGCGTTTCATACCTTTACTCACCATATCACAGACAAAACAACTGTCTATGACTTCGCGGAGCTTCGGCGTTCGCCCGTCTTTTTTGCCGAACGGGACTGATTTGTCAAAGAAATCCTGTTTTAGTTTATCTAAATGCGTTTGAAGCATTAAAGCCAGCGAAAGCCGATTTTTCGCCTGCTGCATCTGTTTAAAATGGCGCGGGCAAAATCCCTTTTTATTTGTCTCTATTCGTATGTCGGGTTCCATCATAGCATCGCCCATGATGTAACCGACAAAACGCTCCTCAAGCAGATCCCTCATGCGGCACAAAGGACAGCCGCAGCGCGGCTCTAAAACGTCATTAATAGGGATAGTCAACAAACTTGCGCGCATTTACAGAGGTCAGATGTCAGAGGTCAGAGGTCAGAGCAGCTTATCGCCTTAACTTCAGCTTTTAGCTGCTCTTTTTCTTTCTCTTTTTTCTGTTTCCCTTTCGTTAAATAAGATTTATCTTTAATTTGTGCTGATAACAAGGCAGTCATAATCTGATTTCTGTCCTCTGACTTCTGACATCTGTGTTCAGTATTCTCTTATAATGCCTCTCTCGTTTTGATGACAGCGTATGTAGTGGAAAAGGAATTGCTGTGCTATACCTGCGTTTTTGCTGTTCATAAACTTAAAGCCCTGCGGGTAATAGTTTTCCAATGCGCGGCGTATCCATACATCAACAGGAAACGCTTCATGCCTGTGCATACCGTAAAGCAGCACGCAATCGGCTACTTTCGGACCTACACCGTTTATCTTCATTAATGCTTTTCTTGCATCATCAAGCGGCATTCTTTCGATTTCTTTGAGGTCAACTTCTCCCGAAGCAACTTTTTTCGCCGCATCGTGAATATATTTCGCCCTGAATCCCGCCCGCAAGAGCGTGAGTTCATAATTTGAAACAGATGCCAATTCTTCGGGGGTTAAAATTCTGCCGAAACGCTCATAAAGCCGATTTATTATAGCTTTAATCCTTTTTATGTTATTATTCTGTGAAATTATAAAAGAAATAAGTGTTTCCCACGGGTCTTGTCTTAAAACCCTTATGCCGCCGCAGAAATCTATAACCTTAGCCATCATCGGGTCAGACAGAAATTCCGATTTTACTGTATCATAATCAGTATCAAAATCAAAATAGGGTATCCAGATTTCTTCAAATTCTTCGAGTATAACACCGATAAAGAGATAACATCCCTTATAAGGCGCGACAGTCAATTCTCGGTTGAGGAAAAAACCCGAAAAACTCCCGTCGTCGTTTTCGTTCCATCTGAAAGCTTGTCCGCAATCAAGGGTTTGTAAAAGGTTAAATCCGCTGCACTCAACCAAAATGTCGGATCCGCGGCGCGCCCATTTTACGCCGCCTTTTGTAGTGAAGATTTCACTTTTGCCGTCGATGTAACTGTCTAAATGACTGTTTGCCGCAATAATTTCTGAATTTACAGTCATAGTTTTACCTCGCTTATTTTATTTTAATTTTTAATTTCCTTACTCGTTACTCGTTGAAATTTTGACAACACTATCAAACAGACAACTGTATTTCGGCGGTATAACCTTATTCTTATGGACTTTACCGAAAAACCATTGTTTAAATGTGCAATCGTTTTTGACTGCATCAAAGAAGTTATGCATAAAGCTTATCTGATTTGTTTCAAATTCTAAAAAATCTTTGATTGATGCCGGGGGCTCGTGGGTAATAATATAATCGAATTGCCTGCCGTTTTCATCAATAACTTTCAGTGCCTTATTGATCTCTTCATTGCCCGCTAACTCGTCCGACCACCATTTTCCGGCGTTAACGCGGATATCTAAATCCTTAGTTTGACCGCCGCCGAAACAGAACACCTTTTTCCCCTGAAAGTCATAAACATTCCCGCGAATCAGGTGCATGAGTTTTCCCGATACGGCGTGGACTTTGCCGCCGCAAAATTCCTCTACAGGGTATTCGGATATAAGATCGTAGTTATCGTGACAGCCTTCGACAAACAATGTATAAAAGCGTTTTTTACCGATTTTTTTAAGAATTTGTTTTTCCGCTTTAGTCCCGTCCCATAAAAATCCAAAATCACCGCAAACAATCAGTATGTCATTTTTTTTAAGTTTTCGGATATTTTTATCTTTAAATCGTTTGAGGTCACCGTGAATGTCACCGGTTATACATATCAACTGTCTGCCCTCCGCCCGTAAATTTCATAAAACACATACATTATAGCATATTTCATTTTAAAATGCAATAGTTTTTTTAATTTCGGACGCAGTTGTTTAATTTTGTAAATATAGATATCCAAACGAATTGTTTTATATTAATATGCAATAAAAAAATGAAATGATGTGCGGGCGGGCGGGGGCAGAGCCCCATATGCACTAATTTAGTATTGACAATAATGAAATAATGTGATATAATAGGAGTATAAAGTTTATAAGGGAGAGAAACCTAAAATGGAAGCTCTATCAGTATCA
>JAISHV010000002.1 GCA_031262495.1 Ruminococcus sp. | reverse complement strand
ATCTTACGACGCGACGGTGTGGTCGGTTTGTAAAGTTTTATAGCCATTTAAATAAGCTCTCCATTAATTAATTCCGGATAGGATTATCCCGGCATTCGCGAAGCGAATCTTTAATTCAGACAAGGAAGCAAGCATTTTAAACATCTTAAACACTGTGAGTAAGCTGTTTTGCCGCTCTGTCCTCTGTCTTCTGACCTCTGACCTCTGTTCTGACATCTGACCTCTGTGAGGCGGCTTCGCCGCCTCACATCATGCCGTCGAAGAATTCTATTGTTTTTGAGTCTTCTTTGAGGGTAACTATGGCTTTTTTGAATGCGGGTGTAAAGCCGGAGTTAATACCCATACGTTTTTTTCTGCCGAGGCAGTTCATTGTGTTAACGCGGGCAACTTTTACGCCGAAGAGTTCTTCAACGGCTTTGCCGATTTGGATTTTATTAGCGCGTTTGTCAACTTTGAAAGTGTACTTGCCGAGCTGAAGCAAGTCCATGCTTCTTTCGGTAATAATCGGTCTTAGAATAATATCCTGAGCAGTCATTATGCGTACACCTCCTCAATTTTTTCTACCGCTTTGCTGTCTACGATAAACATATCATATTTTAAGATGTCGTAAACATTGATAGTGTTTGTGAGAGCGGTTTTAACACCGGGGATATTAGCAGCACTCTTTATAACGAAGCTGTTAACTTCCGGCATAACGATTAATGCTTTCTTGCCCGTTATACCGATATCGGAGAGCAGTTTAACCATTGCTTTGGTTTTATAAGCATCGAGTGTGAGGTTGTCGATAACAATCATCTGACCTTCTGCAACCTTTGAAGACATAGCCGATTTAAGGGCAAGTCTCTTAATTTTGCGGTTGACGGTGAAACGATATGAACGGGGTTTAGGACCGAGTGCCACGCCGCCGTGTGTCCACTGGGGCGAACGGGTTGAACCCTGTCTCGCGTGTCCTGTGCCCTTTTGACGCCACGGTTTTTTGCCGCCGCCGCGTACTTCTGTACGTGTTAACGTTGACTGTGTGCCCTGACGCTGATTTGCCAAGTAATTTTTAACCATAATGTGCATAGCAGGCACATTAGGGGTAATGCCGAAGATTTCGTCTTTTACCGCCATATCGGAAAGTTGATTTCCCTGCATATCATAAACTTTTACGTTTGCCACTGAAAATTCCTCCTTCCGTTACGCCGTTTTCGCGGATTTTTTCACTGCATTAACAATGGTTACGATACCCTTGTTCGGTCCGGGGATTGCTCCGCAAACTGCAATGAGATTATTTTCCGCGTCTACTTTTACTACTTTGAGATTCTGAACGGTAACCTTTTCTGCACCCATATGTCCGGGCAGTTTCTTGCCCTTGAATATTCTGGACGGAGATGAGTTTGCGCCCATTGAACCCGCATGACGGGCAACAGGACCTGTACCGTGAGTTTCTTTAAGTCTTGAGTGGTTGTTTTTCTTAATGGTACCGGCAAAGCCTTTACCTTTTGATATGCCCGAAACATCGACCATATCACCTTCCGCAAAGACATCCGCTTTGAAGATAGAGCCGCTCTCTGCTGTCACGCCTTCGAGTTTGAATTCGCGGAGTGTGCGCTTGGGAGCTGAGCCGCTTTTTTCAAAGTGACCTTGCAGGGGTTTTGTGACGTGTTTTAGGGTAACATCGCCGAAACCTAACTGGATAGCCGAGTAACCGTCATTTTCTTCGGTTTTAACCTGAACGACGCTGCACGGACCTGCTTCAATGACAGTCACGGGAATCACTTTCCCGGCTTCGTCAAAGATTTGCGTCATACCGATTTTTCTGCCGATTAACGCTTGTGTAACAGGGGTCATAAGTTTTTCTCCTTATAGTTATTGGTTGACTTGCGCCAACGTAACCGAAAGGGTAGTCATCTGAGAGAATTTCTTCTCGGGTAAAGTATTTACTTTACCTCCATAACAATGTCTACGCCCGCCGGAAGTTCAAGACTCTGCAAATCTTCTGTAGTTTTTGCAGTAGGTCTTAATACATCAATTAAACGTTTGTGGGTGCGAAGTTCAAATTGTTCGCGGCTGTCTTTATATTTGTGAACAGCACGAAGTATTGTAATAACTTCTTTTCTCGTGGGGAGAGGTATAGGACCGCTCACCTGAGCACCGCTTCTTTTTACGGTTTCGACTATTTTTGAAGCCGCCGAATCAACAACCATATGGTCGTAACCTTTGATACGGATTCTTATTCTTTCACTGACTGCCATTTTAAAAGCCTCCTTGTAATAATATTTTTAAAGGATGCAATTTTACAATGTATCCGTGGTTATCCTGTTTTTTCGGATAATCCAAATGGTACTTTGTTTCGCCCGCGGTCTTTGTGGTTTTAATAAGAAACGCGCATTTATTCATTAAGAATACTCAAAGAATACTCGCACCGCCCCGTATTTCCAACCCAGCCGCCGACTTCTCGGACTGTGTTACCGGTCAAATTTAACCGCAATCACCGTCGTCATCGCATCGCGCAGTCACGCAAGATATATTGTATCATATTTTGGGGGTAAGTGCAAGACTTTTTGTAAATATTGCTTGTAGAAATTTTGCAGAGAAGTTAAGCACATTTTTGTGCAAGATGCACAATGGAAAATACTGATGTATAACCGTAAACAAAAAATTCATACTATATTTACATAAAAAGCTTTTATTTTGTGTTCCCTTTATGTAGACTTTTATTATAATTAAATTGTTTATTCAATAAAGATAGCAGACAGCAATAAACGGAGGAAAATTAAAATGGATACCAATGAAAAAGTAAAAAGCATACTGACAGAACAGCTTGACATAAGCGACGATATTCGCGACAGTGCGAATATTCAGGATGATTTAGGGGCAGACAGCCTTGATGTTGTGGATATCGTTATGTCGATTGAAGAAGAATTCGATATCGAAGTTCCCGATGAGGATGTAGCTGCACTTAAAACTGTTGCTGATATCGTGTCTTATATTGACGCTAAAGTAGGTTAAATTTTTCAGGGTTTTTGATTCTCTAAACAAATTTAACGTGAAAACGGCGGCGTGTTGCCGCCGCTTTCTTCTTATTTTTCATTTTTTCTCAAAATTTCTCATAAACATTATTGTAATATTATTTTTTTAAAAAGGACTGCTTCTGATGTGCGGATTTGTCGGTTTTTCAAACCGGATTGATAATTCAAATAAAATAATTAAGACTTGCGCTGATAAAATTGCCCATCGCGGACCAGATTCTGAGGGGTTTTATATTGATGACGGGATAGCTCTGGGTTTTCGCCGGCTGTCGATTATTGATATTACCGACTCGGGGGATCAGCCGATTTTTAATGAAGACGGCTCAAAGGTCTTGATGTTCAACGGTGAAATCTATAACTATAAAAGTATACGCGCCGACCTTGAGAAGTGCGGGCATATTTTTAAGACTCAAACCGACTCGGAAGTGCTGCTGCACGGCTATGAAGAATACGGGGAGGAATTACTCCCGAAACTGCGCGGAATGTTTGCGTTTGTCATTTGGGATAAGAAAACACGCGAAATCTTTTGCGCAAGAGACTTTTTCGGGATAAAGCCGCTTTATTATGCTTTAATGGGTGATTCGTTTTTATTCGGTTCTGAAATTAAGGCGTTTTTGCCGCACCCGCATTTTAAGAAAGAATTTAACCGTAAGATTTTGGATAATTACCTTACGTTTCAATATAATCCGCAAAATGAGACTTTCTTCAAGAATGTCTATAAACTCCCGCCGGCGCATTTCTTTAAATATAAAAATGGTGAATTCAGCGTAAAAAGATACTGGGATATCGAGTTTAATCCGGACGAGAAAATGCCGCTTGAGACGGCTGTTGAACGCATTTCGGAAGTTTTTAAGGATTCAGTGTGTGCCCATAAAATCGCCGATGTTGAGGTCGGAAGTTTCTTGTCGAGCGGTGTGGATTCATCTTATGCCGCCGCTGTTGCGGAAGTGGATAAGACATTTACGGTAGGTTTTTCGGAAGCCGAAAAGTATAACGAAATCAGTTGGGCAAAGGAATTCAGTAAATACATCGGAAAACAAAACATCTCAAAGGTTATAACACCCGAAGAATACTGGGATATTATACCTAAAGTTCAGTATCATATGGATGAACCTTTGGCGGATGCTTCTTGTATCGCGTTGTATTTTGTCTGTAACAAGGCTTCTGAATATGTAAAAGTCGTACTCTCGGGTGAGGGGGCTGATGAAATTTTCGGCGGGTATGGGGTTTATAAAGAGCCGTGGAGTGTGCCTGTTTATAATTACGTGCCGCGCCCGATTAGGCGCGGTATAGGAAAGATTGCCTCTAATTTGCCGAAAAAACGCGGCGTGAATTTCTTCATAAGACGCGGCAAAGACCTTGACGAACGCTTTATCGGTAATGCTTTTATCTTTGATGAGGACGAACGCCGGGAACTACTGAAAAAGCCTACTGATGCACCCCACTATATGGAGATTACAAAACCGTTTTTTGATAAGGTTCGCGATAAAGATGCCGTAACGCAAATGCAGTATGTGGATTTGCATTTGTGGATGGTAGGGGATATTCTTTTAAAAGCCGATAAAATGAGCATGGCGAATTCGTTAGAGCTCCGTGTGCCGTTTTTAGATAAAGAGGTAATGAAAACCGCCGAAACAATCCCCGCGAAACTCCGCATAGTAAAAGAAAAAACAAAATACGCCATGCGTTTGGCGGCTTTAAAATCAACCCCGCCGCAAACCGCTCACAAAAAGAAATTGGGCTTCCCTGTCCCCATTAGGGTGTGGCTGCGTGAAGATAAATATTATAACAAACTCAAAACCGTATTCACAGAGAAAACGGCAGAAGAATTCTTTAATACAAAAAAACTTATAGAGATTTTAGACGAACATAAAAACGGCGGTAAAGATAATTCACGGAAGATTTGGACGGTTTATTCTTTTTTGGTGTGGTATTCGGTTTTCTTTGACAACAATAGTTTACTTTAACACCTGTAGGGGCGACCGCCCTCGGTCGCCCGCAACACAGAGGACAGAGGCGAGAAGACAGAAGACAGATTATGAACGCCGCGTTTATCTGTAAACCGCACAGCATTTAAGAATATGCGGGCGGGCGAGGGCGCCCGCCCCTACAATTTCCCCCAAAACAAACCGCCCGGTTTTCATCGAAAATCGGGCGGCAATTTTTATATTCGTTTCATCTTCTACGCGGTGAGCATATGAAAAATTCTGAAAGACTTCCATCGCGAAATAGCCCTGCCGGGGCACCGGCTTATACATTAAAGCGGAAATGCACAATATCCCCGTCTTTTACGACGTATTCTTTGCCCTCAAGGCGTAATAAACCTTTTTCGCGGGCGGAAGCCATTGTTCCGGCGGTCATGAGGTCGTCGAATGCCACCACTTCGGCTCTGATGAAACCTTTTTCAAAGTCGGTGTGGATTTTGCCTGCCGCCCCCGGGGCTTTTGTGCCGCGTGTTATCGTCCATGCCCGACATTCGTCGCTGCCCGCTGTTAAGAAAGAAATAAGCTCTAAGAGTTCATACCCCTCTTTTATAATGCGGTCAAGCCCTGAGTTTTCCAGCCCGAGTTCACTTAAAAACATTGCCTTGTCGTCTTTGTCCATGTCGGAAATTTCGGATTCGAGTTCGGCACAGACGGGTAAAACCTCTGCATTTTGGGATTTTGCTATTTCTTCTACTATTTGTAAATGTTTTGAGGTTTTGATATTATTTTTAAAATCCGCTTCGGAGAGATTTGCGGCGTAAATCACGGGTTTCGCTGAGAGGAGCGGTGTGGTTTTAAGCATTTCTGTGAATTCGTCAGTACCGAATTCACTGAAACTGCGGGCGGTTTCGCCGTTTTCGAGATGAAGCTTTAAAGCGGTTAGGAGTTCCAGTTCCGCTTGGTATTTTTTATCGCCTTTTAAAAGCTTTGTACAGCGGTCAATGCGGCGTTCTACCATTTCAAGGTCTGAAAAAACAAGCTCAAGGGTAATGGTTTCGATATCGCGTTTGGGGTTTATTTCACCGTCAACATGAATGATGTCGTCATTCTCAAAACACCTGACAACATGAACGATAGCGTCTGTTTCACGGATATCGGCAAGGAATTTGTTGCCCAAACCCTCGCCTTTGTATGCGCCTTTAACAAGCCCCGCAATATCGACAAATTCAAGAGAAGCGGGGGTGAATTTCGCGGGATTATACATCTCGGCAAGTTTATCTAAACGCTTGTCGGGGACTGACACAATCCCGACATTCGGCTCAATGGTGCAAAAAGGATAGTTAGCGGAAACAGCCCCCGCATTCGTGAGGGCATTAAATAAAGTGCTCTTGCCCACATTAGGCAACCCAACCATACCAAGTTTCATAAAAAAAGAATCCTAACTAAAAATTAATAAAACAAAAGCCGCAAAGCGGCAATTGAAAAAAGTATTTCGAGACATCAGATAAAAACTACAGAAAGATGAGCAGCCGCCCTCTTACCTCTAATCTCTAACGTCTAACCTCTATGCTGAACCACTGGGGATTTGAACCCCAGACCCTTTGATTAAAAGTCAAATGCTCTGCCAGCTGAGCTAGTGGTTCGGAAAGCTTCGTTAATGAAGCTTTATTATTTTACCATAATGTAAAT
>JAISHV010000003.1 GCA_031262495.1 Ruminococcus sp. | reverse complement strand
TCACGTTTGCATGACTTTGTCAGGGGACAGGGAGAGAGGGGGCGGCTATTTAGAGTGGCAGGCGTGACGCCGCCCCCTCTCTCCCTATCCCCCGACACCCCCAACCCTCTCACCCCCTGCGGGAGTGCCAAGCTGCGCGATTGAGTTTTACTAACCCGTTCAGCATATTCACTCTAAGCAACTTCTTCACTCGTCCGCACTTCGCCGTCTCTTGATATCAGCCGAAATCAGGGCGTTCTTATTCTGACCTCTGACTTCTGATTTCTGATTTCTGTTATATTTGTACCGAATAATTCGGTGCTTCTTTAGTGATGTAGATATCGTGGGGGTGAGATTCTTTTAAGCCGGCACCTGTGATTTTCATAAACTGCGCTTTTTCATGCAGCTGCTCAATGGTCTCACAGCCTGTATATCCCATACCTGAACGAATACCGCCTACAAGCTGATATATTGTATCCGAAACCGCACCCTTATAAGGTACGCGCCCTTCAACACCCTCGGGAACGAGTTTTTTCGTGTTTTCTTGGAAATATCTGTCCTTTGAGCCTGTCGCCATTGCTCCCAGTGAGCCCATTCCGCGATATACTTTAAAGCTTCTGCCCTGATATATTTCGGTGTCGCCGGGGGATTCCGCACAGCCTGCAAGCAGTGAGCCGAGCATTACTACATTCGCACCCGCCGCCAACGCCTTAACTATATCACCCGAATATTTAATGCCGCCGTCTGCGATAACAGGTATGCCGTATTTCGCCGCAACACAAGCCACATCATACACAGCCGTTATCTGCGGTACGCCGATTCCGGCTATAACACGCGTTGTACAGATTGAACCCGGTCCGATGCCGACTTTTACGGCATCCGCTCCTGCAGCAATTAAATCTTCCGCCGCTTTTGCTGTTGCGATATTTCCGGCAATGAGAGGTATATTCGGGAAATTCTGTTTTATCGTTTTGACTGCATTTACAATATTAATATTATGCCCGTGCGCCGAATCAAGCACTAAAACATCCGCCTGAGCATCAATCAACGCTTTCGCCCGCTCAAGCATATTATGCGAAACACCGATAGCCGCACCGCAAAGGAGTCTCCCTCCCTTATCGCGCGCCGAACGCGGATATTGCACCGCTTTTTCGATATCTTTTATCGTAATAAGCCCTTTGAGCGTTCCGTCAGCGTCAACAATAGGGAGTTTCTCAATCTTGTGCTGCATTAAAATCTTCTGCGCACCGTCAAGGGTTGTCCCGACAGGTGCGGTAACAAGGTTGTCTTTGGTCATTACCTCGCCTATGGGCGCATCAAAATCAGTCAGAAACCGCATATCGCGGTTAGTTAAAATGCCGACAAGCTTACCCGATTTATCGGTAATAGGCACACCCGAGATTTTATATTTCCCCATAAGGGAATCCGCTTCACGGACGTTTTTTTCGGGGGTTAAAGAAAAAGGATTGACTATTACGCCGTTTTCGGAACGTTTTACCTTATCAACCTCATCGGCTTGTTTGGCGATATTCATATTCTTATGTATGATGCCGATACCGCCCTCACGCGCAATAGCTATAGCCATTGTAGCTTCTGTGACAGTATCCATCGCCGCCGTCATAATAGGCGTGTTTAGTGTTATGCCCTCAGTCAGTTTCGCGTCAAGTTTAACCATATCAGGCGTACAGCCCGACTCGGCAGGAACAAGCAGAACATCATCAAAGGTAAGTCCCTCTTTCGTGAATTTCGATTCCATATTCGTGTTCAGCATATTATTCCTCCCCATAAGCTATTCAAATTATTATTTTTAAAAATTTTATTTAAAATGTATTGTACTACTGTTTGAATGAAAAGTCAATACCTTTAAAAAAATTAATTTTACGGTAACAATCTGTTAATATCACGCGGAAACATTGACGCTTGTCTGATATTCGGCTGTCCTATGAGTTTCATCACAAGACGTTCAAGCCCGATACCCAGACCGCCATGCGGCGGCAAGCCGTATTTATGCGATTCAAGATAATATGTGAAATCATCGGGATTGAGGTGCTGTGCCTTGATTTTTTCGATTTGCTCATCATAGTCGTGAATTCTCTGTCCGCCTGTGGTTATCTCAAGCCCTCTGAATAGCAAGTCAAACTTAAGTGCACAGCGCGGGTCTTCTTTGTCATTCATAGCGTAAAACGGCGGTTTTGACGACGGGAAATGCGTAACGAAAATAAATTCCGTGCCGTGGTTCTCCTGCGCCCATTTACAGAGGAACACCTCATCTTCCGGGTCAAGGTCAAATTTGTTCTTGCCCTTTTCGCCGTGAGTAAGTTTCACAGCTTCTTCAAAACGTATAACAGGAACGTCTCCGACTTCGGGGATTTGAGCACCTGTAATTCGGATTTCTTCGGCGTAATGTTCTTTGAGATACCCCATCATGTGCTTTAGCATGGCGATTTCCATGTTCATTACGTCTTCCATGCCGTCGATAAAGCCCATTTCAAAGTCAAGCCCGATATATTCATTTAAATGGCGGGATGTGGCGTGTTTTTCGGCGCGGTATACGGGTGCAATTTCAAACACGCGGTCAAAAAAGGCTACTGCCGCTTGTTTATAAAACTGGGGTGACTGATTCAAGAATGCATTTTTTTGAAAATAATCTAACGAAAAGATATTCGCGCCGCCCTCTGCGCCTTGAGCAACAATCTTCGGCGTATGAATCTCGGTGAAATTTTCTTGAAGCATAAATTCGCGGAAACCCGAAACAACACCCTCCTGAAACTTAAACGCGGCGCGTTCAAACGGGTTTCTAAGGGCAACCGAACGGTTATCAAGATTTATATCTAAAGTACAGCCCAGTCTGCGCTTTGAAACGTGGAGCGGATAGAGTTCAGCAGGCTTATGAATGAGCGCAATGCGGCGGACAGACAGTTCTATACCGTAGTTAGCCCGCGGTTCTTCTTTGACATCGGCTGAAATTTCGGCGAACACGCCCTCTTTTATTTCTTCAACCGAATCGGGGCAATTGTCGGGCGAATACACTGCCTGTAAAACATACCGCCCTGTGCGGAGGGTTATAAAAGCAAACCCGCCCATCGGTTTAAATTTGTGGACAGTCGCCCGCAAAGTGAGGCTTTCGCCCGGCTTTGCATCAGTCAAAGTGAATTCTTTTTTAAGGTCATTTCCTGTTATTTTCTGCATTTTTTTGATTACCATTCGTATTTTTATGGGCGCGCCTATTAACGTAATATTCTTAATAAACCGCACCGATTAGTCCTGCCGGGTCACCGGCTAAGTCTTTTTTCCAACTCGTCTTTGATAGCTTTTGATGTTGCAATCCCTTTTAAAGCCTTTGAACACTGCCCCATGAGGAAACCGAATACTTTTGTTTCGCCGTTTTTGTATTGCTCTACGGCTTTGGGGTTGTCACTCATAACTTGTTCAATGACTTCAATCATCTTGCCGCTGTCGTTTGAAATTACAAAACCCATATCGGCGGCGATTTTTTCGGGGTCGCACGGGTTTTCTACCAAAGCTCTGAACACGTCTTTTGCGTTTGATTTATTGATTACGTCTGTTTCAGCCATCATAACGATTTTTGCCAATTGTTCGGGCGTAAATGTAATTTCATTTATGTCGATTTCGCCGATATTAATGCGGCGCATCATCTCGCCTGTGATGAAATTGCACACGGCTTTAGGGTTGTTGTAAGTTCTTACCGCTTCGTCATAAAAATCGGCGATAATTTTATTATTAATGATAATCAAAGCGTCTGTCTCGGAAATTGCGTAATCCGCTAAATAGCGTTCAAGCCGCTTATCGGGCATTTCGGGCATTTTCGCTTTAATTTCACTGAGTTGTTCGTCGGAAATATTCACCTGTAAGATATCGGGTTCGGGGAAATATCTGTAGTCGTTGGCATTCTCTTTTGAGCGCATGGACTTTGTTTCGCCTTTGTTATCGTCAAAACGTCTGGTTTCTTGGACTACGCGCCCGCCCATATCAAGGAGTTTGCTCTGGCGGTAAATCTCAAATTCAATCGCCCGCCCGATAGCTTTAACAGAGTTTAAATTCTTAATCTCCGCACGTGTGCCGAGTTCGGTGTCGGTGGGCTTCATTATGGAAATATTTACATCGCACCGCAGTGAACCCTGCTCCATTTTACAGTCGCACACACCCGCATATTGCAACAGCAATGAAACCTTTTCCACAAAGGCTTTGGCTTCTTCAGCAGAACCGATATCCGGCTCTGTAACAATCTCAATAAGCGGTATGCCGCAGCGGTTATAGTCAGCAAACGAAACGCCGTCTAAATCATTATGTGTCAGTTTCCCCGCATCTTCTTCAAGATGAATACGATTAATGCGGATATCATGCGTTTTCTTTTCACCATTTTCTGTATATTCAACAGGAACAAGCCCATTTATACAGAGTGGTAAATTAAGCTGTGAAATTTGATACGCCTTAGGTAAATCAGGGTAAAAATAATTCTTGCGGTCAAAAACGGAAAACTGATTGATACCGCAATTTAAAGCAAATCCCGCTTTTATCGCATATTCTACCGCTGTTTGGTTTATAACAGGGAGCGTCCCCGGGAAACCGGAACAAACAGGACAGCATCTGCTGTTAGGCGTTCCGCCGAAACTTGCCGAACAGGTACAGAAAACCTTTGACTGCGTGAGCAGTTCCGCGTGAATCTCAAGCCCGATTACGGGAATATATCCTGCCATGTTATCTGCCTCCCTTCGGGGAAATTTTGGTGAAGGTCTTTTCAAACGCATCACAAGCACCGATTATTTGCGCTTCGTTCCACATATTACCGACAAGTGACATACCGATAGGCATACCCGTTTTATCATAGCCGCAAGTTGTAGTGATTGCCGGGAGGGAAGCTATATTTACGGTGACTGTGCATATATCCGCTAAATATACCTTCGCGGGGTCGGTGATATTGTCGTCCATTCTGAATGCGGTATTCGGGGCTGTCGGGGTAATTATAAAATCGCATTGCTCAAAAATAGCCTTATATTCCTCGCGGAAACGCTGTTTGAGTGCCATCGCTTTACCGTAATAAGCATCATAATATCCGCTTGACAACGCATAGTTCCCAAGCATTATACGGCGTTTAACCTCACGCCCGAAACCCTCGGAGCGGGAATTTTTCACGAGTTCATTAAACGTCGCGCCTTTTTCGGAGCGATGTCCGTATTTTATACCGTCAAAGCGGGCTAAATTGCTTGCCGCTTCGGCTGATGAAATCAGATAATACGCCGCGACTGCGAATTTCAGAGAGGGGAGCGAACAGTCAACAAGCTCCGCACCCATGGATTTATAGGTCTCGGCGGCTTTTAAGACCGCTTCTTTTACTTCCGTATCAACGGCATCCGAGAAAAATTCTTTCGGAATACCGATTTTTAAGCCTTTAACACCCGCGCCGATTTTCGCTGTAAAGTCTTCGGGACTTTTTTTAGAAGAAGTGCCGTCGTGAGGGTCAAAACCCGAAATTGCATTGAGAATTATACCGCAATCTTCGGCTGAACGGGCGATAGGTCCGATTTGGTCTAACGAACTGGCGAACGCGATAAGCCCGTAACGCGAAACACGCGAATAAGTGGGCTTAAGCCCTGTTACGCCGCAAAAAGACGAGGGTTGTCTTATTGAACCGCCTGTATCTGAACCGAGAGATGCCGCGCACAAACCCGCCGAAACAGCGGCAGCCGAGCCGCCTGAGCTCCCGCCCGGGACTTTTTCGGTATCGTAGGGGTTTTTGGTTTTCTTTCGGAAAGCCGTTTGGGTAGTACTCCCCATGGCGAATTCGTCCATTGAGGTTTTGCCTAAAAAAACGGCATCTTGAGCGGAGAGCTTTTCAATTACGGTCGCGCTATAGGGCGGAATAAAATTATCCAGCATTTTTGAAGCACAAGTGGTCAAAACGCCTTCCGTACAAATATTATCCTTAATCGCAAGCGGAATACCCGTAAGCGGCAAGGCTTGTCCCCCGTCAATCTTCTTTTGCGCTGATTCTGCTTGCTTTAACGCAGTTTCAGTGCAGACAGTTACGAAACTATCAAGATTTACATCCGTTTTTGAAATTTCATCAAGATAACTTTGCGTAAGTTCACGCGCTGAAATCTCTTTTTTATCTAATTTCTGCCGCAATGAAGCGACTGTTTCATTTATAAAAATCATAAAATCACTCCACTACTTTCGGTACAGTAAAACATCCGTCAGAGGCTTTGGCGTTTGAGAGTATTTTTTCCGTTTCAAAAGACGGCGCGGAAATGTCCTCGCGCAATGAATCCAAATAACGATTTCGGTTATCCAAAATCGGATCATAGGTTATGTCAACGTCTTTTACGGTATCCATTATTAAAACAATTTCGTTCATATCCGCAAGCAAAGTGCCGCGTTCTTCTTCTGAAAATGTGAGTTTACCGAGTTCGGCTACATTTTCAAATGTTTGAATATCCATTGGTTCTCCTTTATTCAGCCTTTTCACCGCAGATTGAAGTAAAATATTAAATTAAATTATACCACAAAAGAACAGAAAATGCAAGAGGTTTTCTTTATTTCTGTGACATTTTTAAAAATTTTTCGTTTTAATTTTTCTGAATCAGCTCAAAAGCCTGTGAAACATTTCTTACTTCGGCAACTTCAATCGTAAGTTTTTCGCCCGACACCGATTTAAGCGCGCCTACAGGCACTAAAATTTTCTTAAATCCCATTCGCTGTGCTTCCGAAATCCGACCCGCCATATTCGGTACTGCTCTGATTTCACCGCCGAGACCTACTTCGCCGAATGAGGCGGTATATTCATCGACAGGTGCATCAAACACCGCGCTGTAAAGGGCTATCGCTACCGGTAAATCCCCTGCCGGTTCGTCTAAGCGGAAGCCGCCTACAATATTTATGAACACATCCAAACGCGACATATACATTTTGGCGCGTTTTTCCAAAACTGCAAGCAAAATCGCCGTTCTGCCCCACGGTAATCCCGTCGAAACCCTCTGCGGATATGCGGAAGCCGCCTTATTAACAAGTGCCTGAACCTCCGCTAATACAGGGCGCGAACCCTCGGTTATACAAGCTACACAACTCCCCGAAACGCCGCTTTGTCTGCCCTCAAGCAGCATTTGCGACGGGTTCGGGATTTCTTTTAAGCCGCCTTGCGTCATATCAAATACGCCGATTTCGTTTGTTGAACCGAAACGATTCTTCACCGTTCTCAGCAAGCGATAACTGTAATGTTTCTCGCCCTCAAAAAGCAGAACCGTGTCAACGATATGTTCCATTACCTTAGGTCCGGCAATACCGCCGTCTTTGTTCACATGACCGACTAAAATAACAGGTATTTCAAACGTCTTAGCCGCCTGCATAAACAGATTTGTACATTCTCTTACTTGCGTAATGCTTCCCGCTGAGGAATTCACCGTTTCAAGCCGCATTGTTTGTATAGAATCAATAATCACAATATCGGGGCGTTTTTCGGCTATGGTATCAATTATTGTTTCGGCATCGTTAGCACAAAGGAGTTGTAAATTCGGTGTCGTAACCCTCAGTCTGTTTGCCCGAAGCTTTATCTGACGAAGACTTTCCTCGCCCGAAATATATAAAACAGAATGTTTCGTCCCGAAATTTTCGCATATTTGAAGCAGTAAAGTAGATTTACCAATCCCCGGCTCACCGCCGAGTAGTACTATAGAACCTTTAACCAATCCGCCGCCTAAAACGCGGTTTAGTTCAGTCGTACCGGTGTCATAACGAACATCAACCGTATTAATATCAACGTGTGCCAGCGAAAAAGTTTCAGCGGATTTTCCGCTGCCCGAAAAACCCGCACCTTTTGTTATAATAGAACCCGATTTTGAAGATTTCGCCGCCTTTGGGGCAATTTCCGATTCTTCAAAACTGTTCCAAGCCCCGCAAGAGGGGCATTTCCCGTACCACTTAGGGGTTTCATATGCACATTCGGTGCAAATATAGAGCGACTTTTGCATTAATTTCTCCGTTGACAGAATACAGATTGTGAATGTCGCGTTTGAGATGTCCCGCAGCGTTGCTGCATATGAATGTCGTGAATGTCGCGTTTGAATGTCTGTGAATGTCCGTTTGAATGTCGGATGAATGTTATATGAATGTCGTGAATGTCCGTTTGCATGACTTTGTCAGGGGCAATAGGGAGAGGGGGCGGCGATTTATCGTGGCAGGCGTGACGCCGCCCCCGCTCCCTCGCACCCCCCACCCCCCCCACACCCACACCCCCATCGGGGGTACCAAGCCGGGTAATTTATTCGTAC
>JAISHV010000089.1 GCA_031262495.1 Ruminococcus sp. | reverse complement strand
GGCGATGGATTATATTGAAGCAAATCGTGAACTGGTAAGGGTTTGAGGGGATTAACTGTAAAGGATAACAGCTGAATAAAACACCGATTTTAGCATATGTACAAGCTAAAATCGGTGTTCTTATTCTATGGCGGGAAATGCTAAAAAAGAGCGATTCCACAGGAGCTACAGGCACGTGTGATTGCTCTGACCTTGAAGCGCGAATCGCCGCACTTGAATCACAGGTTGCTACTTTGATTATTGATACAACCCCCGATCTGCTTTCTACTGTATATTCTCAAACGCCCGCACTTCAAGGCATAGGTACGAGTATTATTAAAACAGGTGCAACATATAATTTCTGGGATACAGGTACACTCACGAATCCTGTTTCACTCAATAATAAGCAAACATATTACATCGCGACTTCCGACCAAATCCCTGCTTTAAAAGACTTTAAAGGTACACCGACCGTAACAACCATGTGGATTCAAGAGCCGGACGGAACTCTGTATACTCAGCCGATTAATATTGATACCACCGGTATATATTTTACCCCGAGTTCATCAATAAACGGGCTTCCGTCAGGGACTACATTCAAATTCACTCAGCCGCTGATTTTATCGGATATTGCATAGCAGAGTACAGAATACAGAGTTTAGATGCCCACCTCTACGCGGTGAGCATCTTTAGTTTAATGAAAGACTTCCATCAGCAATACGCACAGTAGCGATTGCTACGCGTTGCTGCACGGCGGGTTGCCCGCCATAACTAAAGTTGATATCACATATGAAAAATCGTGATTGACAAGCTATATTATTTATGTTATAATTAATATAAAATAATGAAAGAAACACAGAAACCAGAAATCAGAAGACGTAAAATCCATAATTTCAGCTAAAGTCAAGACGTTCATAATCTGTCTTCTGTCCTCTCGCCTCTGTCCTCTGTATATGATCTTCGATTCACACGTCCATATTTTTCCCGATAAAATTGCCGAAAAAGCTTCAATGGGTATCGGTAATTTTTATTCTATCCCGATGAATTATGACGGGACAATTAAAACCCTCCTTGAGATTGAAGAAGCGGCAGGTGTAGACCGCTGTTTGGTTCATTCTGTAGCTACAAAGCCTGAACAAGTCGAAAGCATCAATAATTTCATCGCCGATTCGTGTAAAGCGCACCCCGATAAGTTCGTCGGGTTTATGGCTATGCACCCTGACTACCCCGATATTGAGGGTGAGATTGAACGCTCGCTGGCAATGGGCTTACTCGGCATAAAAATTCACCCCGATTTTCAGCTATTCGCGCTTGATGAACCACGGGCAATGAAGATGTTTGAAATTGCGGCGGGGAAACTCCCTGTGCTTATTCATACAGGCGATAATCGTTATAGATACTCAAATCCGACAAATCTTATCAAAGTTTTGGATGCTTTCCCGAATATTGACATTATCGGTGCGCATTTCGGCGGCTGGTCTATCTGGGAAGATGCCTCGGAAAAACTCTCGGGGCGCAGAATGTGGGTAGATACCTCAAGCTCACTCTACGAACTCGGTCCCGAACGCGGATATAAGCTCATTCAAAAATACGGCGCGGAACAAGTGCTTTTCGGCTCTGATTATCCGATGTGGAACGCCGCTGACGAACTCCGTATTATAAACCAAATGCCGCTCACCGAAAACGAACGTGAACTTATCTTATATAAAAATGCGGAGAGACTGCTCGGATTGTAACTAATACTAATATGCAATAGAAAAAATGAAATGATGTGCGGGCGGTCAAAGACCGCCCCTACGGTAGGGGCGAACTGTGTTCGCCCGTTGTTTCGGAATAAATTCAATCAATCCTTTAAATGCATATTAGTATCAGAACATCACGATGCTCACCGCGTAGAAGTACCTAATAGTATCTTCTACGCTGTGAGCATTTTTAATATTCAGTAATACTTCCATCGCGAATCAGTCCTGCCGGGTCACCGGCATATGTGAAATTTTTGCATTGCCGTTTTGAGTTGTTCGGAGTGGGCGAACAGTTCTTCGGCGGTTGCGGCGGCTGTTTGGCATACACCGGCGTTTGTTGAGATATTGTTCATGAGTTGTTCTAAACCGCTTGAAACACCCGTGATTGAAACTTTTTGGTCTGCCGAAATTTCATCAATCCGCGCTATTGACGCGGCATTTTGTGTAGAAATACCGACAACCGTATTGAGAGCCTCCGAAACCTTTTTAACAATCGTATTGCCGCGGTGAACACTTTCGCCGCTCTTTTCTATGAGTACAGCAGCTTGTTTTGCCGCTTCGGCGGACTTATTCGCAAGATTTCTTACTTCATCGGCTACAACTGAGAAGCCTTTTCCTGCCTCGCCTGCCCGCGCCGCTTCGACACTTGCGTTGAGTGCTAAGATATTCGTCTGGAATGCGATATCGTCAATAACCTTTGTGACTTTTTGAATATCCGCAGAACGTTCTTCTATATCTTTCATCGCATCAAGCATTTGCGCAAGGTTATTGTCACAATCTGTAATACCGTCTGCTACAAGTTTTACCTCTTTGACTGTCTGTGAAATAATTGAAGCTGTTTCATCCGATTTAGTGCGTATATCCACAACCGCACCCGTAAGCTCATCAGCCGTAGAGTTTTGCTGTTCTGTTGAAGCGGCTATTTCTTGTGTTGAACTGCTGATGGTTTCGACACCGCTTGTAACATCAACGGCAGATGTATTTACATCACTGACGAGTTTTGACAACCCTGAATAGAGTTCATCAATAGCAGCCGGGATTTTTTCATATTCACCGCTGAAATGATTAACCATTTTGCCTGTGAGGTCGCCGTTATTTATCGCAGAGAGGTTTTTTTCAGTTGCACTTATGAGGTCAGAGAAAGTATTTGAGAGGTTATGCGTATAGTGTACAAGCATACCGATTTCGCTTGTGTCTTCTGCTAAATTTACACGGTCGCGGAGATTGCCCTCCGCAAGGTTATAAAGGCGCAAGCCTACGCTCTTTATCGGTCGTATAACCGCTGTATGTACTACTATTACAGAAATAAGCTGAGCCGCTACCGCAAAGGCAAATGCAATAAACATAAGCCCCGACCACAGGTCAACCTCGTCGGCGGTTCTGCCGTTCATTTCGTCAATAAAGCTTTGCTGATTGCCTCTGATTTGGGCAATTATATCTTCATAATAGTCGCCCCAAACAGCGTTTACGGCATCGGTGAGTTTGCCTTCGCCCACAAGTTCCATAGCGGCAACTTCATCGGGAACAAGGTTTGCGGAGAGTTCCATCATTTTATCGACAAAGCTTTGTTCAACGTCTGTTATACCGATTTCCTGAAGTCGGGCTACAGCATCTTCACGATTGCCGCTCGCTAATTCGTCGTTGTAGTTTGTTTCATATACTTTGTTTCCTGTTGCTGCATACGAACGCACTTGGTTTGTGAGGTTTGCCGAACCGTCCATGAATTTTTTAGCATTAAAATAAAGTTCAAAACGGTTATCCGCAACCCTGACAGCGATAAGCATCGCCGCAACGCAAAGCCCTAAAAATATAAGGGTAATTAAATTTAAAAGCGTTATAAGCGCAGATTGATTCATGCGTTTTTTTAAATTTTGATTGTTCATTTTTTCTCTCCTCATAAAACAGAGGTCAGATGTCAGAGGACAGAAGACAGAGCAACTGAACGCCATCCCCAGACAACCGCCCGTCCATATAGCATTTCAATTTTTTTATTGAATATTAGTATAAACGCTTTCCGTTTTAACAGAAACTATATAACCACTTCTTACTTTAACAGAAAACAGACTTTTTATAATGTGTAATGAGTAAATTAAAAATGAAATTAAACTGACGATTTTTCAGATGATTTATTACGTAATCAAAGTACTCTTAATGATTGAAATCATTACAATTCATGTATTTTTATATATACTTTTTTAGAATATTATTGATATATAAATTAAACATTGCACGTTCTCTGTGTTGCGGGCGGGCGAGGGCGCCCGCCCCTACAATTTGAAAAGGCATATAACCAAAATCCCGCTACTCACGTTAAGGCGAGTAGCGGGACATAATTGTTAATTAACACCATCTTCTACGCGGTAGAGCTACGTAGTTGCTGCGCAACTACAAAAGTTCTGAAATACTCCCATCGCGAAATGCCCGCGGGGGCTCCCCGCTTATGTGTCCTGTAGTGCATCAAAGCCTTGTTCGCCTGTACGGACTTTGACTATGTCTTCCACGTCGTGGATGAAGATTTTGCCGTCGCCGACGTTGCCTGTACGGAGGACTTTCATAGCTGTATCGACAACTGTTTGAACGGGCACTTTACATACAACGATTTCAAGTTTAACTTTCGGGAGAAGGGTAACATCAAATTCAACACCACGATAGTGAGCGACGTTGCCTTTTTGCATACCGTAACCCATAACATTTGAAACAGTCATACCGGTAATACCGATTTCATTAAGTGCATCTTTGAGGTCTTCAAGTTTAGCCGGACGCGTAATAATGTCAACTTTAGTGAATTTGATATCCGAATCGGGAATCGGATGAGCCTTGTGAATAACTTCAACAACAGGAGCTTTAACGGTTTCATCAGAACCTGCTTTGTGAGCTTCCATGCTGTCAAGACCGCTGTTGTCCATAAGGAAGCCGGAGTAAGATGTAGCAAGCCCGTGCTCGGTAACATCAAGACCCATAACTTCTTCTTCTACAGAAGCGCGTAAACCGATAGTTTTCTTTAAGAGCATGAATACGATAAACATAGCGGCAGCTACGAAACCGGCAGTTGCAACAACGCCCAGAGCCTGAACGCCTACAACTTCGAGTCTGCTCATGCCTGAATCAACAACGTATGATTCCATAGCGAAAGCACCTGCAAGGATAGTACCTGTAGCACCGCATACGCCGTGAACGGAGATTGCGCCGACGGGGTCGTCAATTTTTACAACGCGGTCAAAGAATTCGATTGAGAATACAACCAGACAACCGCCGATTAAGCCTATAACAGCCGCCGCCCACTGATTAACGATGTCACAGCCCGCTGTAATAGCTACTAAACCTGCCAATGCACCGTTGAGCGTCATAGATACGTCGGGTTTTTTGTATTTAATCCATGAAACAGTCATTGCCGCAACAGCACCGCAGCAAGCCGCGATATTTGTTGTAACAAATACACGTGAAGCTAAAGCGGAAGCCGCTAAGCCGAGGATACCGTCTTCGCCTACGCCGTCAAACATAGCTACGGTAGAACCGCCGTTGAAACCGAACCAGCAGAACCACAGAATGAATGTACCGAGAGCCGCTAAAGTGAGGTTATGTCCGGGGATAGCGTTTGCCTTGCCGTCTTTTGAATATTTGCCGATACGGGGACCGAGGATAGCAGCGCCCACAAGAGCCGCTACGCCGCCGACCATATGTACAGCAGTTGAACCTGCGAAATCGTGGAAACCCATTTGTGAAATCCAGCCGCCGCCCCATATCCAGTGACCGGATATCGGGTAAACAAGACCGGAGATGATAATTGAATAAATAATATATGATTTAAACTGTGTTCTTTCTGCCATAGCACCGGAAACGATTGTCGCCGCCGTTGCGCAGAAAACCGATTGGAAAATCAAAGTAGTGTAGTCATAACCGACATCTACAGCACCTGTGAACAGGTCAATACCGCCGATTAATGCGGAAGAACCGCCGAACATAATCCCGAAACCGATAATCCAGTAAACGGGAACACCGCAAGCGAAGTCCATCATGTTTTTCATGATGATATTACCGGAGTTTTTAGCTCTGGTCATACCTGATTCAACAAGCGTAAATCCTGCTTGCATGAAGAATACCAGTGCTGCTGCGATTAAAGTCCAAAGAACGTTAACACCGTCGCTGACGTTGGCAAAACTTTGGATAATATTTGCTTCAGACATAATTAATGCCCTCCCAATATAATTTTTCTCTCCGCCCCGTGTTAAGATTATTTCCGTACCAAACGAAAATTTTAAGTGAGATTGTGAGGCGGACAAGTGCAACAAAACGAAAAAGGCGCACTGCTTTTGTGAGGGAAAAGCAGAACGCCGTTGTTCCGTTTGTTATGATAACATAATATCATACCCGAAAATAAATTGCAAGTCTTTTTTGCAAAAATTCATAATTTGTTTAGAAAGTTCACAAATTAAACGATTTTTGTCGATTTCGGGCTGTATAACTGCAAGTTATGTTAATGATAACTTCATTTCCTTTTCCATATATTCTATTTGCTAAACGTTTCAAATATGACAATACTAAAACCGAAACTTTAAATCGGGGTAATTTTAATGAACAACAGAAATAATATAAATTTAATCAGACTGATGATTATAGCAATGCTTGTGCTTGCATTTACAGTTGTGACATCGGCAACGGCAATGAGCGTGTCGTCAAAAAACCAAGGTATACCGGTATCTGACGAGGTTTACGGTATCGCCGTTAAAAGTGCAACAGATTTCGCCGAAAAACAGGCAATGAGTATTCCTGACGTTATCGACAAGATAAAACCAACAGTTGTGGGCATTTCAACTATTTTTAATGATGAAATTCGCGGGACGGGGACAGGGATAATCATTTCAAAAGACGGAAAGATTGTTACGAATGCTCATGTAGTAAGTGATTCAACGCTTGAACCGGAAAATGAATTGCCGCAATCGGTCTGTGTAGTTTTGGCGGATAAAACAGAACACGAAGCGGAAATTTTGGGGTATGATACAGAGACAGATTTAGCTGTAATAAAAATAGATACAGAGGGGCTTGACTTAATAACAGCACCATTCGGCGATTCAACGGGTTTGCGCGAAGGTGATGAAGCGATAGCTATCGGAAATCCGTTGGGGTTTGAGCTTTACGGTTCAACCACACGCGGTATAATTTCGGCTCTCGACCGTACTATTACAATAGGCGAAAATGAAATGACGCTCATTCAGACAGATGCGGCGATAAATCCGGGTAACAGCGGCGGTCCTCTTTGTAATATTTACGGTGAAGTAATCGGCATAAATTCTTCAAAGATAATTTCTGTTTACGCCGAGGGTATCGGTTTCGCAATACCCTCTAAAGAAGCATTGCCTGTCGTCAACGACCTTATAAATTACGGTTTTGTGAGAGGGCGTCCTGTAATCGGATTTTCAGGCGAAGATATAGACGAAACACAGGCGAATTTTTATAATGTCCCGATGGGTGTGCTTATTCGTTTTGTAACGCCGGGTTCGGCGGCGGCTGAATCGGGGATTTGCCCGGGCGATATTATCGTCGCCGTAAACGGTACAAAAATACGTACAATGGGAGAACTGAATAAAATAAAAAAAGGTTCCGCCGTAGGCGACTCTATAGAACTGACATACTACAGACCGTCTAAGGATTCTATGTGGACGACGGAGTTGATTTTAACAGAACACAGATGAATATCCTGTAGTACCTTGTCCCAACTAAAACTTTACACTTTCTCATCCCGTGTTTGAAACTGTGACAGTTGTTTAAAAGCGATTCAGCTCAATTATGCAATAGTTAATGTGTAAAGTTTTAATT
>JAISHV010000088.1 GCA_031262495.1 Ruminococcus sp. | reverse complement strand
GTCACGTTTGCATGACTTTGTCAGGGGCAAGAGGGAGAGGGGGCGGCTATTTATCGTGGCAGGCGTGACGCCGCCCCCTCTCCCTCTCACCCCCGACACCCCCCTCTCCCTCTCCCCCTGCGGGGTTACCAAGCTGCTTAATTTAGTCTTACTCACCCGTTCAGTATATTCACTTCAAGCAATTTCTTAGCTCGTCCGCGATTTGAAAATTTTGATTTCAGCTAAAATCATGACGTTCATAATCTGTCCTCTGTCTTCTCGCCTCTGTCTTCTGTGTTGTCCTCTCGCCTCTGTCCTCTGTGTTAAAATACGCAATTACACGGATTGGTTTCGTTTTCTACGCTTACTTTTTTGAGGGCTTCAATCATTTTGTCACATTCTGTTAATGCGTATTCATCGTATTCGTTCTGTTCTCTGCCCATGCCGAGGGTTTCGTAGGCTACAGCCATACCGCCGTATAACGCTAAACTTAAAACTGTCGGGGTATTATAAGCGGCGGCGGCAACAGAAGCACAACACCTTGCGGCGATTTCAGCCGTCAGCGGCAATTCATACATATTAATGCTTGTCCGCGCATCAGACACAGCTTCACGGACAGCCTTCTTCTCTTTGCGGTTACACCCGCCGTCAATAAACGCTTTTGAAACTGTCAGGCACTTTTTCACCGCCTTCTCGGGTTTCACCTTATTTTGATAAATCGGATAGATATACTCGTTAGCATAATCAAGTGCCCACCCGCATACCGTCGTCAGACTTTGCTCGGGAATAAGACGCATCAGCGTCTGTATTTGCGGGGATGTCGTATCTAACATTTTTTTGAGTTTTGCCATTTTTTCACCCTTAACAACACAGAAATCAACACAGAAATCAGAGGACAGAGGACAGAGGACAGATTTTCGCCGCTGCGCGGCGCGCTAAGTGGTTGCTGCTCAACTTCAAAAGACAGGTATTCGCCTCTACGCGGTGAGCATACGAAAAACTCTAAAATACTTCCATCGCGAATTGCCCGCGGGGGCTCCCCGCCGCGGTGAGCATCGTAGTTGCTGCTCAACTACAAAAGACAGGTATTCGCTTCTACGCGGTGAGCATCTTTGCTCTATGAAATACTTCCATCGCGAATTAACTGTGACTTGGTCACGCTACTGCTACGTAGTCGGCTATTCTAATGCGGTCTTCGGTTTGCTGACGTGCCATGAATGCTTCAAAATCTTTTGCGGACATGGGTTTGCCGAAAAGATAACCTTGAATATAGTCACAGCCGGATTTATGGAGAATTGTCGCCTGTTTGTCGGTTTCAACGCCTTCTGCAATGACTTCAATCTCTTTTGACTTGGCTATACGTATTACCGCCGAAACAATTTCACGCGAAATAGCATCATCTTCAAGATACATTATAAAAGAACGATCCAGTTTAAGTATTGATATCGGTAAGACCTGAATATAACTAAGCGAACTATAGCCTGTACCGAAATCATCCATAGAAAGTTTAATACCGAGGCTTCGTATCTGCTCCATTTGTGCTACGGCATTATCTATATCTTTTAGTGCTAAGGACTCCGTAAGCTCTATATCAAGCCACTTAGAGTCAAGCCCTGTCTTTGCAAGCGTGTTCTTTATATTCTCGCAAACATCGGTTTGATAAAAATCTACAGAAGTAAGGTTTACCGATACCGTAACCGGCGGATAGCCCATATCCTGCCATTGTTTGTTTTGTCTGCAAGCTTCGTACAATACAAACTCACTGATTTTAGTAATCAGCAATGAATGTTCGGCAACAGGGATAAACTGAACGGGCGGTACAATCCTGCCGTCAGGTTTTATCCACCTTATGAGGGCTTCCATTCCCATCAGCGAACCGTCTTCAAGAGAAATTTTCGGCTGATAATAGAGTACGAATTCACCGTTTTCTATAGCTTCTTCTAATTCTTTTTCAATTTCTGCGGCGCGTAAAACAGTCTCGTGCACCTTATTATCATATCGAATTACAGATTCACGTGTACCGTCGCTAAGCGACAGTGAGAATTCCGCTTGGTCTAAAACCTTTGAAAAATCAACTTTACTGTCGGACATTTTACAATATCCCACAGAACACGTAATTGTTTGTGTTTTGAACGTATCAGATTTAATATCGCGCAATTGATTTTGTATTATTGAAATTACATTAAGCGGAACATCGTCTGAGCCGGTGTCTTTTATCATCAATGCGAAATTATCGCCGCCGATACGTGCTGTAAATCCGCCGTTTTTAATCTGAGCCGTCATGATAGATGCCATACGCTGAAGCAGTTTATTGCCGTTTTGATAACCGGCGGTGTCATTTATAATATGGAAATTGTCTATATCGGTGATAATTACCCAATAATCTATATCAACAGTACCGGTTTCGTCGTTATAGCCCATACACTCAAAGGCTTCCTGACCTAACTGCATAAAGCGGTTGCGGTTAAATATGCCTGTTAAGTCGTCTATAAACGCCATTCGCTCGATAAGTACGTCCTTTTCTTTGTCACGGCTGATGTCGATTATTGAGCCGCCGATTCCGAGTCTTGTTGTATTCGGAGAAGTTATATAGCGATATCGGAATTGGAACCAGCGGTAAGAACTGTCGATATTTGAGCGCATCCGCAGCTCTAAAGTATGTACAGTATCGGCATTATGTTTCGCGCCGCCTTTCATTTGTGTAATAAGAGTGTCAATAAGTGCTTCTTCTTTTCGATGAACGGTTTTTTTCAAATCTTCCATCGTTATCTCTTCGTCGGGCAGCAGTACCATTTCGCGCAATTGGTCGTTAACTACAGCTTTTTCATCGGTCGGAGCAATGAGAATAATGCCGATTTCGGCAAGTCTTGTTGATGAATCAAGCCAGTCCCGCGTTTCAAGCAGTTCTGTCATGTCATACCCGATTGACATAAGGAAGTACATCGTCTTTTTATTCATTGTGACGACATCCATCATTGATGTATTCCAAATGATGGTAACAATACTCCCGTTAACGGCAACAGCTTCAAAACGCTCGTCATGGTTATTTATAATAGCTTGAAGCGACTGTGCAAAAGCATCGGGCGGCAAAACGCGCCTTAGTATATCATCGTCTTTGAGGTCTTCCTCGTTATATCCGAACACTTTAAAGAACTCCACATTCGTATGGATATAATGAAAGTCCGCATCCCATAATATTACCGGTGCGTTAATACTGTCTGCTATACGTGTAAATTTTTCAAGTGTTTTTTGAACAATCCTTTTACGCCACTCAAATCCGTATCGAATCATTAAAAACACCGACGGAATCATTACGACCGCATAACTCGTTAAAAATTCTACGCGTAAATCGGGTAAAACAATAAACAAATAGATAACAAGACCTGTGAGAATGACAGGCAAAGCAAAAACACCAATTTCTCGGAGACGAAAGTGCATTCTTCGCATCGGTTTTCCTTTAATATAGAATTTCTATAAATTGGGTATAATAGTAAAAGCTAAATTAGTAGTGTGTTTATAAAATTATACTACTTTTTTTGCACAAAGTCAACTATTTTATAAGAATTTATCAAATTAGCAGTGATATTTCACAAGATATTCACAATTTTGTGTTAAAGTTTATGTAAAACATAACAACGGCGAATTTTCGGTAGAATTTATATCAATAAATTTAAATATAAGTAAATTTAATAAAAATTTTCAAATGATATTATAATGATTCTTTTACCGCTCATGCGGTGGAACGGAGTTTACTATGGCTAAAATACTTATCGTTGATGACGAAGCAAAAATCAGAGCGGTCATAAAAGAATACGCAGAATTTGAAGGATACGAAACGGCAGAAGCAGCTGACGGCATGGAAGCGGTTGAAAAATGCCGCCGTGAGGATTTTGACATAATCGTTATGGATGTAATGATGCCGCGTCTTGACGGTTTTTCGGCGGCTAAAGAAATCCGTAAAAACAAACAAATACCCGTAATTATGCTGTCGGCGCGCACAGAAGAATATGATAAGCTCCACGGCTTTGAAATCGGTGCTGACGATTATGTTTCAAAACCGTTTTCGCCCAAAGAACTTTTAGCACGCATTAAAGCCGTAATAAAACGCAGCTCTCCGAAACAAATTCAATCGGAAGTTTTAGAGTATTCGGGATTAACCGTAAATATCACCGGGCGCGAAGTATTAGTAGACGGTGTGTCGGCGCAAATGACACCGAAAGAATACGACTTGCTTTTTTATCTTGTCAAAAACCAAGGTATCGCACTGTCGCGTGATAAACTCCTTTCCGAGGTCTGGGGATATGACTTTTTCGGCGATGATCGCACAGTAGATACACATATAAAGATGCTCCGCACATCAATAGGGCGTTTCAGGAATAATATAGTTACCCTTCGCGGTATGGGCTATAAATTCGACCCGTCGGTTTCTGCTGCTGTAAATGAGGATTGAGTTTTTAAAATTTTTGTCTTAAAGATTTCTACAGCCTTGTTAACGCCCAATTTACCAACTCTTAATTTTAGCAAATAAACGAAAATATCAAAATCACTAAAAGATTACCACCATGCTGCGACAGGGGGAGAGGGGTAGGGGGTGCAGGGGGTGTAGGGGAGAGGGGGCGGCGTCACGCCTGCCACCTCGAATAGCCGCCCCCTCGCCCCTCACCCCCTGCAAGACATCGAAGACGGACATTCACGACATTCATATTGACAATCATTCTGACTTTCAAACGGACATTCACAAAATAATTTTTTAAATTTTACAAGGCTGTAGGGGACGATGGCAATCGTCCCTAAACCTACAAAATGATTAATTTTTTAAAAAATAAGAAAAAAGCACAAAGTGAAAACAATTCCGCCCGTGATGCGAATCACTTCACCGGAAAAGCCCGTTCCGTAAGGCATACCGTGTGGATTTATTTCGCTATCTTTATCAGCGGGATTTTGGCACTTTTATGGCTTATTTTCGTTGTTTCAATGGAAACAAACTACAAAACAGAAAAAACCAAACAATTTATAGATACCGCCGAGTTTATACTTCAAGGGCTTTCAGACAGTACCTTAACTACTGATAATTTAGACAGTACGGCGTATTCAAATGAAATGTGCATACTCGTTCAGGACAGATACGGCGCGGCTGTCTACAGCTTTGATATGATGGCTGAAAAATGCCTGATTCACGGCGGACCTTTGACCATTTTTCAGCTTGCGGATTATCGGCTGAAAGCACTCGAAAACCCTTCAGGGTATTATTATACCGAAGTCGCCAATCACCGGTTTAATGTTAATACTCTGCTGTTTGTTACTGTAATCGGCAATAAAAATAACCCCGACGGCTATATCTTTATGAATACCTCGCTTGTTCCCTTAGAATCAACTGCCGGGATTATACGCAGTCAAATTTTATTTATCAGTATTTTATTACTTATACTCGGTATAGGGATATCTTATATCTTAGCGCGGCTTATTGAAGCTCCTCTCCTGTCGCTTAAGAAATCAGCCGAAAAATTCGGACGCGGGAATTTCAATGTAGTATTTGAAGGGCGCGGATATGCCGAAACGGAGATGTTGGCACAAACCCTCAATCTTGCCGCAAAAGAAGTCTCAAAGGTAGATAAACTAAGGCGCGACCTTGTAGCAAACGTCTCGCACGACCTGCGCACACCGCTCACAATGATTAAAGCGTATGCCGAAATGATACGCGATTTATCGGGCGACAACCCGGCTAAACGTGCCGAACACCTTGATATTATTATCGGCGAAAGCGACCGTCTCGCTTCTTTAGTAAACGATATTTTAGATTTATCAAAACTTGAGAGCGGAGTTAATGCTTTGAATGTCACCGAATTTGACTTAACCGAACGTATCTATGATATAATGAACCGCTACAGAATTCTGTCCGAAAGTCAAGGGTATAAATTTTACGTCTCCTGTCTGCCGAAATTTATTATTAAGGGCGATATAATAAAAACCGAACAGGTAATATACAATCTCATTAACAACGCCGTAAACTACACCGGTGAAGACAAATCCGTTTACGTTGTCTTAAGAGCCGACGGCGAAAACGCCGCCCGCCTTGAAATCACAGATACAGGCGAAGGGATTGATGCCGAAACCCTGCCGCTAATTTTTGACAGATATTACCGTTCTGACAAGGCAACCCGCGAAGTAATCGGCTCAGGGCTCGGGCTGTCTATCGTAGCGCAGATACTCAAACTCCACGGCTTTAAATACGGCGTTGAATCAATAAAAGGTATCGGGAGTACATTCTGGATCAAAATACAGAGTACAGATTACAGAATACAGAATACAGAACAGAAATTCAGATGACAGAAACCCGCCTGAGGCGGGATGCGGCAGCAACGCTGCGTTTCGCTGATGGTAGTCTTTCATAGCGCAAAGATGCTCACCGCGCAGAAGATAATATCTGATGTTAAACGCCCTCATATAAAAATCAAAATTAGAAAAGTTATATTTATATTTATAAAAATTTTTCACTTGATTTTTTCTTTTAAATGTGTTATCATTATTTTTGGGTGATTAACATTAATTTTTGTATTGATTGGCAGAACGCCTATCGTGATATGGCGGCATTTCCGAAATCCGTTTTGAATTTACTGCCTTTAGCTAAAGACATATACTGTAAAGTATTAATTCACGCAATTTTATCGGGTGAAACCGAAACTGATAAAATTGCCGCCTCTTTAAATATAACCCCCGAAACCGCCGAAGACGCCATATCCTTTTGGATAGCTTCAGCAGTTTTTAAATCTGTAGATTCAATTAACGAAACACACCCTAAAGTTAGTTGCGAAGCAACTAAAACTCTGTCTTCTGTCCTCTCGCCTCTGTCTTCTGTTCGCGAAACCGATCGTGCAACCCGTCCGAAATCGCCTAAAGAGATTGAAAAAGCAGTCGGATTGTCTGATGATTTAGGTTTTTTACTCAAACGAGCGGAAGATATTACCGGGTCAATCTTAAATTTCACGACACAGGCAGCACTTGTACATATATTTGAGAATTTCTGTTTGTCGGGTGAAATTATCTTAATGGCACTGGGATATTTAAACAATATCGAACGCTTTTCGCCTCATTCACTTGAAAAGATGTGCCGAAACTGGTCTGAACGCGGTATTACTACACATAACGCCGCCGAAAACGAACTCAAGCGATTAGAGCGATTGTCTACACTTGAGGGACAAGTTATGTCCCGATTTAAACTCGGCAGAGCGTTATCCACAAAAGAACGCCGTTCAATTGAAGAGTGGGAGAGCTACGGCTTTGATATTGAAATTATAATGTATGCATTTGATGAAGCCGTTGACCACACAGGGAAAGCACCCCTGCCCTATATCGCGAAATGCTTAAAAAGCTGGCACGAAAAGGGATTTAAAACCTTAGAGCAGATAGAGGAAAGCGGCGTGGATTATAAAAAGACCAAGAAGAAAAAAGAAACAGCCGAAAAAATGCGAACGTTTGATTTTACCGACTCTTATGACGAAGATATAAAAGCCATGGAAGAACAAGCTTTAGCACTGGGATTATAATATGAGTTTCTCTTTAACGGCTTATGAAAAAGCCGAACAACAAAAACGCGCACAGCAAAATAAAGCCGAATTTGAAGCCGCAGAGATTTATGAAGAAATATCAGCGCGTTTCCCGGAAATAGTCAAAATTGATAATGAAATTAAATCCGCCTGCGCTGAAATTTCAAAACTATTATTGACCGCAAACGCCGATATTGATACGGTTCTTGAACAAATAAGACAGCGAGTGGAAAACGCAAAACAAAAACGCAGCCGAATATTAATGTCCGCCGGGCTTGAACGTGATTATTTAGATGTTCATTATTCATGCCCTAAGTGTTATGACAAGGGGCTCATCGGTGAGAAACGGTGTGAATGTTTTATAAAATTAATCAGAAAGTATTCCGTTGAAGAAATAAACAGGAGTGCGAACTTGCCGAACTGTGACTTTGAACATTTTGACATTTCATACTATCACGGCACCGACCGCGCAAGCGGCATTGATATCAGCAGACATATGAATACTCTTGCGGCTTCATGTAAAAAATATGCTGAAAATTTCACACTGGATTCACCGAATCTATATTTTTACGGCGGCACAGGTATCGGGAAAACGCATTTATCGCTTTCGATTGCTAAAGCAGTAGCACTGCGCGGGTTTATTGTTGCTTATGCTTCTGCCTGTAATATCGTCCGTGATATCGTTGCCGAAACCTTTAACCGCGGCGATACGACTAAAAATACGGAAGATACACTTATTCATGCGGAATTGCTTATTATAGACGACCTCGGCGCGGAGATGAAAACAAATCCGAACGAATCAGCCATGTATAACCTCATAAACTCCCGAATGAATCTCAATCTGCCGACGATAGTCAGTTCAAACCTTAACAAATCAGAACTCGAAGACAGATATGAAGACCGTATGATTTCAAGAATTTTAGGTAATTTTGACAGGAAACTTTTTTTAGGCTCAGATATCAGACAAATGAGAAAAAAGAAATTGTAAATTTTTTAAACAATATTGCATTTTCCCGATAAATGTAGTATAATGAATTTATTAAAAATCCGCAAATCCAAAATAGTGGGGGGATCTTAACTATGGAATCTAATATATTACTTGAAAGCGGTACTAACGAACTTGAACTGCTGGTTTTTGAAGTCGGCGACAGCTTTTTCGGTATAAACATCGCAAAAGTAGTTGAAATAATGATAAACACAGAGGTTACACCTGTACCTAACTCACCTGCCGAGGTTGAGGGTGTATTTATCCCCCGTGATAAACTTATTTCGGTTATTGACTTACATAAAGTTGTAAATACTCCGCGCAAACAAGATGAAAACAACATTTTCGTCATATGTGAATTCAATAAGCTTACTGTGGCTTTCAGAGTAGGTAAAGTTGACGGTATTCAGCGTATCTCATGGTCTGAAATCTCCGACCCGCCTATGGGTACAGGCGACGACGACAAAGCCGGGATTTCGACAGGTGTCGTTAAAATCGACGGTAAACTCATTATTATAATGGATTTTGAACGTATTGTCGCTCGTCTCAATTTAGCTTCGGGCTTTGATGACACAGGGCTTGACAAGGTTCATATGACCGCTAAAATAGGCAACAAACGCCTTGTTGTTGCCGATGATTCGTCTTTCCTTAATAAGATGATTACCGATTCGCTCGCGAAAGTCGGTTTCAGCAATGTGGTTTCATTCACAAACGGACTTGATGCATGGGAATATGTAGAATCATTCAAAGACAAGCCGGGTGAAATTACAGACCACATCGCCTGCGTAATAAGCGATATAGAAATGCCTAAAATGGACGGTCACCACCTCACCAAACGTATCAAAGACGACAAAGTTTTATCAAGAATCCCCGTTCTGCTCTTTTCGTCTCTCATTAATGAACAGATGATTTTAAAATGTAAGGCTGTGGGTGCTGACGGACAATTCTCTAAACCCCAAATCAAGGATTTAATTGACCTCTCAATAAAACTTATCTCCGAAGAGGATTGAAGCCGCCGGATTTCTAAAGTGCGTTCTGTGTGATTTCTATATTATACTAATATGCATTTAAAAAATTGAATGAATTTGCTTTAAAACAACGGGCGAACAAAGTTCGCCCCTACTACGCTGTAAAATCTAAAAATTTACTTTTGTGAATGTCGGATGAATGTCATATGAATGTCTGTGAATGTCCGTTTGAATGTCTTGCAGGGGGGGGGGGGGGGGGGGGGGGGGGGGGGGGGGGGGGGGGGGGGGGGGGGGGGGGGGGGGGCCGGGCCCCGCCCCCCCCCCCCCCCCCCCCCCCCCCCCCCCCCCCACCCCCCCCCCCCACCCCCCACACACCCAC